>WGAL01000407.1 GCA_015494845.1 Melioribacteraceae bacterium | reverse complement strand
TCTATTACTTGTTTTCCTTGGAAAAAATTTATTCCCCAGAAAATAAAAATCGTCAACAACAAATTCATCAAAACGCCGGCGATTAGCACAAACACTTTTTTCGGCGTGGATTTGGAGCGGAATTCCCAAGGTTGCGGTTCTTTTTCCGCGTAATCTTTATCGTAATTTTCGTCGATAATTCCGGCGATTTTTACGTATCCGCCTAGCGGAAGAAGCGAAACCCGGTAATCCGTGTTCCCTTGCAAATCCAAGTCTTTCGGTAAATCGCCGAAAGAAAAGCCGGTTAATTTGTTCCAGCCAAAAAGTCTTTTGCCGAACCCGATTGCAAAAACATCGACGCGCATACCGCTGAGTTTTGCGGCGGCAAAGTGTCCGAACTCATGAATAAAGACAAGAATTCCTATCGTTATCGCAAAATATAAAATGTAATCCATTTATTTTCCTTTAATTAAATTTTTCGAAAACATACGCGTTTGACGGTCGCATTCAAAAAGAGTTTCAAGATTTTCGATTTTTTTGTATTCTATTTTATCAAGCGTTTTACGAATAAGTTCCGGAATTTCAACAAACGCAATTTTACCGTTCAAGAACGCCTCAACGGCAATTTCGTTTGCAGCGTTCAGAACGCACGGCGCGTTCCCGCCTTGCTTAATTGCATCGAACGCGAGTTTGAGGTTCTCGAATTTATCCAAATCCGGCTCGAAAAAAGTAAGTTCGCGCAGTTTCGGAAATTCCGTGTTCACAAAAGCGCTTTCAAAACGTTCGGGATAAGTAAGCGCGTATTGAATAGGCAATCGCATATCCGGCAAACTGAGTTGCGCTTTTATCGAACCGTCGATGTATTCAACCATCGAGTGAATTATAGATTGCGGATGAATTAAAACTTCGATTTTTTCAAGCGGCATATCAAAAAGCCATTTCGCTTCGATAACTTCCAGCCCTTTGTTCATCATCGTCGCCGAATCGATTGTAACTTTGTTTCCCATTTTCCAATTGGGATGAGCGAGCGCGTCTTTTACGGTAACATTTTTCAGATATTCTTTCGGTTTATCGAAAAATGGACCGCCCGACGCGGTTAAAATCAATTTGCGAACGTGCGCGGAATTTTCGCCTACCAAACTCTGAAAAATTGCGCTGTGTTCGGAATCGACCGGAATAATTTCGCTGTTATGCGTTCTTGAAAGCGATTTTATTATTTCGCCGGCGACTACGAGAGTTTCCTTGTTTGCAAGCGCGATTCTTTTTCCGCGCTTAATCGCTTCGAGCGTCGGCGCGAGTCCGGCAAATCCTACAAGAGACGCAACCAAGATATCGTAATTTCCGTTTTGCGTTACGGAAATCAGTCCGTCCGCGCCGGTGAGAATTTCGCCTCTAAATCCGCTTGTTTCAATAAATTTTTTCGCCGCTTCTTCGTCCGTAATAACCACAACTTCGGGATTAAATTCGCGGACTTGCTCGCTAAGCAAATCAACGTTGCGGTTTGCCGTAAGTCCGAAAATTTCGAATTTATCCGCCGATTTTCTTACCACGTCGAGCGTATTAACGCCGATAGAACCGGTCGAACCGAGTATTAATAATTTTTTCATTTTCCAAAAATAATTTAGCCTGAAAAGATAAGAAAAATCCCTCTAAGATAGTTTTATTAATTAAATGTTCTTTTTATAATAACACAGTCTTTGCGCGTCCCGACTTGTCGGTGTGTGGCAAACTGTAGAATATTTAGCTTTTGTTTACATTATGATTGTCTGCCTAATGGAAATCCGCGCTCACTTCATTCGCTCCCAAGAACTGTAGTCTCTATTATTCCATTTCAACCAAACAATAAAGCGCGGTTGTAAGGAAATTTCTCAAATAAGGAATTGCCGAAATAATTTTCGCTTGCTCGCGCGGTTTTATTCCGAATTTTATTTCGTAATTCGGATTAAACAGAAAATATTTTGTTTTCAACACGATGTAATTATTCATTCGCAATGCGTTAAAAAAGCGTTCAATTGAAATTCCGGTTTCTTTGATTTCCAGCAACGCTTCAATTCGCGCATCGGGTTCGCCGAATAATTTCAGAATTCCTTTGTAAAGCGGAACCGACAAAAGATGAAAATACGGCAATTTAGAAAGAACTTTACTTTCGCAAATTTGCTGATGCCCGCCGAAAGGATTTTGCCACGGCGGAAATCCGAAAAATATTTTGCCACGCGGTTTTAAGAATTTTTTCACTTCGCCCAAAAATTTTTCTTGCTCCGGAATATGCTCGATTGTATCGCGCATAATTATTAAATCGAACGGCTCGCCGAGCGAATCGACGTCGTAAATATTTTTACTAACCAAAGTTAAGTTTTCTTTTTGCGGATGATTTTCGAAAAACCGCAACCCGTTTTCAATTTTCCGTTCCGATAAATCCACGCCTACGCAACGCCAACCCTTGTCCAAAAACGGTTTTAAGTTTCCGCCTTCGCCGCAACCTATTTCCAGCGCGCTCGATTTTTTGTTTACGTCGATAAAATCCGCGATAAACGGAATAACATATTTTTCCGTAGTGTAAACTTGCTCGTCAAAATATTTTCGTCTGTTTACGTGGCGTTCTTGCATTATTTAATTTCAAAAATTTTTGAAGAAAACGGGGGAAGCAAAATTTTGTCCGCCGTGATTTTTTCGCCGGTAAATTCGTCGTAAAAAACCGCGTCGCCTTTTATTTCGTCTTTCGCAATCGATAAATCCGGACGCGCAGGAAAATCGTTTCCGTTCAATAAAATCAAATACTTGCTCGCTTGCGTTTTGCGAATATAAAAATAAACGTTGTTTTGAGGCGGAAAATGAATTAACGCGCCTTCGGCAAGCGCCGGATTGTTTTTTCTTATTTCAATCAATTTTTTTACGAACTCGAACAACCTGTTTTCTTTTCCGGTTCTGCCCGATTTTTCAAACGCGTTTCGTTTGTCGGATTTCCAACCGCCAGGGAAATCTTCTCTGATTTCGCCGTGTTCTTTTCCGCCGTAAAGTCCGACTTCGTCGCCGTAAAGAATTTGCGGAATGCCGCGCAACGTGAACATCGCCGTAAACGCGGTTTTGATTTTTTCCGTGTTTCCGTTTGCCAAGAACGCCGGACGAACCAAATCGTGATTATCGACAAAAACGAGTTGTTTGTTTTCCGGCGCGTAGAGAAAGTCCTTGCAAATCATGTTGTAAAGCGGATAAAGTTTTCCGCTTTGCAAAAATTCAGCAAGCGCGTCGCGAACCGCAAAATCGGTAACGATATTAAGTTGCGCGTTCTTCTCGCCGTATTTGTTTCC
>WGAL01000406.1 GCA_015494845.1 Melioribacteraceae bacterium | reverse complement strand
TTATTTCATGGTCAGCAAGAGAAAGAACAACAACGGGAAACTTACCAATAATTTCCGCCGGCTTAAAAATTTGTTTATCGTTCAGAAAATATTTTTTCTTGCGTTCTTGCTTGTGGTAATAAATTCGTGCTTTATTTTCGGTAAGCGTTTTGAACGTTCCCTTTATTTCAAAAAAATCGGCGTCAAAATTTACGGCGTCGGCGTCACTTGTTTGTCCGAAACCTTTCGTCGTGCTTAAATAATAAATCGCTTCGAGAATTGTGGTTTTGCCTTGCCCGTTTCCGCCTACGATGTAATTCAGTCTTTCCGAAAAACTTAAAACGCTATTTTTATGACGCTTGAAATTTTTTAATTCAAGATTTTCAAGAACCATTTTAAACGTTTAACCTCAACGGCATTAACAACATTGTCAGTTCGCGGTTTTCTTCTTCCTCCACAGGCGAAATAAGAACCGGTTTGTTCGGCATTCGCAATTTCATTGAAACTTGCTCAAGGTCGCTCAAATGCGTAAGAATTTCAATAAGATAATTGCCGTTAAAAGCAATTTTCATATCTTCGCCTTTGTAAGAACCGCTAATTTTTTCCATAGCGAAATCGCCCATTTCCGAATCGTCCGTGTTGATTTCAATATCGCCTTCTTCAACAAGATTGAAATTTACCTTTTTCAGCGGATCGGAAACGACTTTAATTACACGTTTAACGGATGAAAGAAGTCGAGACGGATTGAATGAAAAGTCGTATTCGTTTTCAAGCGGAATAATGCTTTTATAATCAGGATAACGTTCGTCAATCAGACGCGCGATTAATTCAATATCGTTCAAACGGAACGCAACGTGTGATTTGGTGAAAAACATTTTAATTTCGCCGTCGTCAAGAACTTTTTGCAAAATCGTTATGACGTCGCTACTGACAACGTAACTTTCAGGTTGTTCGACGGAATAATTTTTGAAAAGCAAACTAATTAAACGGTGTCCGTCGGTTGAAACAAAACGCAAACCTTCTTCGCTAAATTCAAATAAAACTCCCATCATTGCCGGACGGAAACTTTCCTTGCTGACTGCAAAAAGCGTTTTCTCAATCGCGTATTTCATATCCGGCCCGTTTATCGAAATCGAGAAGACCGATTCGTCTTCTGCAGAAGGGAAAACAGGTATTTCAGGAAATTCTTGGGCGGAAATATAACTAAGTAAATACTCGCCTTTTTCCCAAGTAATTTTTATTCTTTTAGTATCTTCGAGTACATCAAAGTAAAGAAGCGTATCGTCTAATGAACGAACCGTATCATAAAGTTTTCTCGCGGAAATTACGCCTTTGAAATCGGAATCAGCGACGACATTTAACGTTGCTTTTGCCGCAAGTTCAAGGTCTGTTCCATAAATTGATAATATCCCGTCGGATATGTCGAAATAGAAATTTTCAAGAATTTGAACCGGCGTTTTGGTCGGAACTGCCGGAAAAACTTTCGATAATGCTTTCTCAAGTTCTTTGCTGTTAACTTTAAAATTCATTGTCTATTCTCCATTTATTATAGCATATAAATATAGTGAAAATATGCTTAAATTACAATTCAGAGAATAAATCAAAAAGTTAATTTTTTAGTGAAAAGTGAGGGAAAATAGCACTATTCATATCATCTCAATTCATAAGAGAAATGTCTCAAAACCGAACAATTAAGAAGAGTTTTTCTTGAAATTTACACTTTCCAGGTCTCGTCGCGAATTAAAATTACAGCCGCCAAACCGTATAATCCTGTAAGTAAAACAATGAAGTAATCTAACTTACACTGACTTGCTTCCTCGCCTTTTTTCTTCTGATAAACAATGTAAAACAACAGTGAGAAAATTACGCCTGTCAAAGCGTATAAATTGGAAAAATGAATATAAAAATCCACATAATTAGTGTGAGGAGAAGTTAATTCAATTGAAAACGGAACAATAGCTTCAAATACTTTACCAGCTGTGCTTTCGTATTTATCCGGCCACGACTGAAAATATCTGTTAATCAAATTATATTTTCTGTCCGTTACAAAAACAGCAATACTTGTATCAGATGTGATTGTAAAAGCGCGGTAAAGTAATGTCCCTTGCAACTTGAATTTCATTATGCGGTAATCGTAATTTTCAAGTGGAATTTTAATCAATTTGTAATTGTCATAAGAAATCAAATAAACATCGCTTTTGTCCGTAACCATTAGTCCGTAAAATTCTTTCAGTTCCATTTCAGTAACAATTATGAAAACCGGAACAACTCCATTTGGCAAAGGCACATTTTTCACAAACGGTTGGTTGTGAATTCTTTTAATATGAAAGAGTTTATTTTTGCTGTCTAAAACAAAATAACCTTCGTCAAAAGGTTTCATAATTGTTGGATTGCCCCAAAAACTTTTTGCTGGGAAAGAAAAATTTACTGATTTTAACGCTCGTGTAAATCTCTCAGTTAAATCGGGAATAATTTCATTTGTCTCGCAATCAAGAAATTCCATTCTGTTCGTGATTCTGAAAAAATCATCCGGCATTTCGAGTTTTGGCCCATCGGGAACGGCTTCCAGCAACGGAGAAAGTTTAATCACGGGAGTTTGAAT
>WGAL01000405.1 GCA_015494845.1 Melioribacteraceae bacterium | reverse complement strand
GAAGAAGAATACGAAACCCAAACCAAACTTTTTTGCAGTATTTTCGCTTCCGCAATACGAGATAACACATACTTTCTAACGCACGATGCGCCGAAAACCGAACTTGAATTTCTTATAAAAAAACAAATTGATGCGGTAAAAAATCTTGCGGCGGAATACCGCAAGTTGCGCGGAATTATCGCTGTGCCGACGGTTCGCAAAGAGATGTTTGCCGTTCATCAATTCGGAGACGAGTATATTAGTCTTTTAATCGAAAAATATTCTTTCCGTGTTTTGGAATATCTTCGCAAAAACAAGTTTGATTTTAACAAAGATGAAATTTCGTCCGAAATTCTCTCGCTTATCAGACAGGAATTGGAATACCGCAAGAAAAACGGCTACGCTTCCATTCCTGACGAGAAAACCGAGAGCGAAGAATTTATGTTTCGCTTCAGCGTGTTAAAAAAATATTTCGACAGCGTCCTTTCGATCGAAACGAACAAAGAACAAGAAGGTTTTATGCTCGAGCAAGTTCTTTTTGCAATCGCCGCAGGGTTGGCGATGATTTTCGCGACGGCGGTGGCGTTTATCAGTCAGTCGGTTTACGGACGCTTAACGATGCCGCTTTTTATCGCGCTTGTTATCAGTTATATGTTTAAGGACAGAATCAAAGAACTTACGCGCATCGCGTTGAAAAATCTTTTTTCCAAAAAACTCTTCGATTACAAAACAAAACTTTATTTGGACGAAAAACATAAACTCGGATTAATCAGGACGAGTTTCGCGTTCGTAAAAGAAGAAGAATTGCCGAAAGAAGTAATTAAAGTTAGAAAGAAATTCAGAACGCAAGAGTTCGATAACAAATTTTCGGAAGAAAAAATTATACTTTTCCGTAAAAACGTTCGGCTTATTTCGAAGATAAGAAAAAGTCTTTCAGGTGGTTACAAGTTCGATTCGATTGTGGATATTTTCCGTTTCGACGTTTCACGGTTTCTTACTAAAATGGACGAACCGCGCAAACCGATTTTTATTTTAACCGAGGACGGATATAAGCGGGCGCACGCAAGACGCGTTTATCACGTTAATCTTATAATAAAATTTACGAGAAACGAGGAAATTGATTACCACAGATACCGGATGGTTTTGACGCGACGCGGAATTGAAAGAATAGAACACGTGGTTAGCGAAACATTTTGACAAAGTAAAACACGAGAGGTTATTATGACGATGATATTTAAAAAAATCAAAAGTCTTGAAAAACAAATCGACAATTATCTCGATTTGGTCGTAAAAGGCGGATTTCTTTTTAAGCAAGGCGTAAAATATTATATGGAAAGCGAAAAAGAAGAATTCCAACAAAGACTCGATTCATTAAACGAAACGGAAAGCGACGGCGATAATTTGCGCCGCGACATCGAAACGCGGCTTTATACCGAAACGCTTATTCCCGAATCGCGCGGCGACGTTTTGGGACTTTTGGAAGCGTGCGACAGAGTTTTGAATTTAACCGCCGAAACGTTAAATCAATTTTACGTTGAAGAACCGTTTATTTTGCCTGAGTTAAAAAACAAATACATTGAACTCGCTGAAATTTCGATTAGTTCGCTTGAAGAAATGGTCGCCGCGGTTCGCGCTTATTTTACCGACGTCGGCGCAGTGAAAAATTACATAAACAAAGTGCAACTTTATGAAACGGAATCGGATAAAATAGCGACGAAAATCAAGTATGAAGTTTTTCGCAAAGACGTTGATTTGTGCCAAAAAATGCATATGCGTTATTTTGCTTTACATATTGAAAATATTGCCGACGAAGCCGAAGACGTTTGCGACAGACTTTCAATCGCCGTAATTAAAAGATCATTGTAAGGAACGGAGAAATGGTTTGGTTTTATCTTTTAAGCGGATTGTTTTTGGGCTGGTCGCTCGGCGCGAACGACGCGGCAAATATTTTCGGGACGGCGGTCGGAACGCGAATGATACGTTTCCGCACTGCGGCGATAGTCGCGACGATTTTCGTAATTCTCGGCGCGGTAATAAGCGGCGCAGGCGCAACGCACACTTTGGGAAAACTCGGCGCGGTGAACGCGCTTGCCGGTTCTTTTACAGTGGCGCTTGCCGCGGCGCTTACGGTAACTTGGATGACAAAATTAAAATTGCCGGTTTCAACTTCGCAGGCGATTGTCGGCGCAATTATCGGTTGGAACTTATTTACCGGCTCGCCTACGGATATGAATTCGCTCTCCAAAATTATTTCCACGTGGGTTGTTTGTCCTTTACTTACAGCGGTTTTTGCTTTTTTCCTATACAAACTTGCCACAAAAATTGTAATTAAAGCAAACGTTCATATGCTCGAACAAGACACTTACAATAGATTGGGGTTGCTTCTCGTCGGCGCGTTCGGCGCGTACAGTTTAGGCGCAAACAACATCGCAAACGTTATGGGCGTCTTCGTTCCTGCCGCGCCTTTCAAAGATTTGTCGTTCGGTTCGCTTTTTACTCTAACAGGAACACAACAACTTTTCCTTTTAGGCGGAATTGCAATCAGCGTGGGAATTTTCACTTATTCCTACCGCGTAATGATGACGGTCGGAAACGATTTGTTTAAGCTAACCCCGCTTGCCGCGTTAATTGTGGTTCTTGCGGAATCTCTCGTGCTTTTTCTATTCGCTTCCAAAAGTTTGGAACAGTGGTTGATTTCCCACGGATTGCCGGCGTTGCCGCTTGTTCCGGTTTCAAGTTCGCAAGCGGTCGTAGGCGGCGTTATCGGAATTGTGCTTGCGAAAAAAGGTCGCGGAATTAATTTCCGTCTTTTGGGAAAAATCGCATCCGGCTGGGTTACCACTCCGATTATCGCAGGCGTAATCAGTTTTATCGCATTGTTCTTCGCGCAAAACGTGTTCGAACAAAAAGTGGTTGACAGAGCCAAGCAGCGTCAAGCAGTGATGAAACGAATTGACGAAGAAAACGCTAAGGTTCATACGATAAAAGACGCCGCTGAATTTGAAGTTAGAGAGAAAAAATAAAATTTACCGGAAACTTCTTGAACGAAATTACATCAAATAAATTTACAAATAATTCGGAACTCGAATTAATAAAGCGCGCTCAGCAAGGCGATAGAAAAGCGCTTGCTGAACTCGTAAAATTACACGAAAGAACGGTGTATAATTTCGCTTTCAAAATTTGCAGAGACCGCGAAAAAGCCGAGCATGTAATGCAAGAAACGTTCTTAAGCATGGTGAAATCGATTTCGCAATTCAGCGGGAAGTCAAAGCTTTCCACGTGGCTTTACACAGTGGTTTCCAATCATTGCCTTATGCTTGCCAGAAGCGAAAAGAAAAGGGAAGCGTCGGAGTTTGAGGAAGAAACAAGTTTTTCGAATTCCATTACTTCTTCCGATTGGAAATATACGCCTGGCGACGTTGCGGAAAATAACGAATTGCGCGAAACGCTCGACGAAGTAATTAAGAAATTGCCCGAAGATTACAGAATCGTGTTTATGTTACGCGACGTGGAAGGATTATCGACAAAAGAAACGGCGGAAGCGATGAATTTGTCGATTCCTGCGGTTAAATCGAGATTGCACCGCGCCCGCGCTTTTCTAAGAGACGAATTAAATAAAAAACTTAAAGAATGAAAATTAAAAAGATAACTTGTAAAGAAGTCGCCGATTATATTTGCGAAACGCTGGCGGAAGATATTAATTCGCCGCATTGCATTGAAATAAAAGAACATTTGGAACACTGCGACGTTTGTTCCGGCTATTTTAAATCCGTAAACGACACAATCGCCTTTTACAAAAACTACAACGTGGAACCAACCGACGAATGCCACGAGCGTTTGATGAATTATCTTAATCTTGATAATCTCACGAACAAAAAATAAGTTATTTCTTTCCCTTTAATAATCGGCGTTTCCGCCCCCTTTTGAATTTTGTTAAACAAAACAACGTTTTTACCGATAATTAATTGTCAATAAAACGAGGAATGGAAATGAGAAAAAAAATCACTCCTACCGATAAAGAAAGAGTTATGCGGGAGGACGATTTCATTGTTTCGAAAACCGATCTGAAAGGAATTATCACTTATTGCAACCGTATTTTTATGGAATTTGCAAATTACAAGGAAGAGGAACTTTTAGGTCAAAATCACAATATTATTCGCCATCCTGATATGCCGTCCGTAATTTTTAAGGTTCTTTGGGATGAAATTCAATCCGGAAAAGAAGTTAACGCTTACGTAAAAAATCTTGCTTCCGACGGAAGTTATTATTGGGTTTTCGCCAATATAACCCCGGTTCGAAATGATAGAAACGAAATTGTGGGTTACAGCGCGGTAAGACGCGCGCCCGATAGGGAAAAACTAAAAAGCGTTATTATT
>WGAL01000404.1 GCA_015494845.1 Melioribacteraceae bacterium | reverse complement strand
CTGCTTAAGAATGTCCGAACGATATTACTTCAATTATATTTAGTTATGGAAATCCTCACGGACATATTGCTGTACAGGCCGAGCAGAATTTTAACGACCCGTATCTTGTAAGATGGAATGATAGTAAGATAAGCGGAACTCCAATTTTTCTATCAAGTTTTTATACAGAAAATGATTTACCAGACGAGCTCATAGGGAAAGAAAACAATATCAATATGCTCTACTCACAAATGATATCTCAATGGAATGATAATTATAGCCTACAATTAGAAATTGATGATACTAGAAATAATGTACTCTTTTGTTTTTATAATAATTGTGATTTTTTTTATGATCAAAATACAGGAAGGTATGGGAGCGCCATAACAAAGCTTCCAGTTGAATTTAATGATGATTCTGAAATTTTTGAATGCTTTGAATATGCAGAAAATTCTCTAACGGGAGACATTTTTGCTTTTGTATTCTTTAATAGCTGCCCAATAAGCGGAATAACGTGGACAACATCAACTTCACCTGATGGCAATGATATGCTTGGTACAGTTATTTTGCACGAAATGGGGCATGTTCTTAGCATAGGACATTCCCTCTATGCAGTTGGACAACCCAGAATAATGGATGCGACGTGTGATCCATCTGCCGTCATCCCGTCTCTAACAACTTGCGATATCTCTAATGCTGCATTTCATTCTGAACAACTATATGGGGTAATTGTTGGCATCAATAATTCAATTTCTATAACCACGTACCCAACTTTTTTGGATGAAAATCAGCAATATTCTATGAATGCAAATTTCTATAAAGGAGACCCATGTTCAACGGACCATGTCTTATCATGGAATTGGATAATAAAGTTGTATCACGAAAATGGCGTCTATGAATATGTTAACGAAACTCTTTCCGGCAGTTCATATTGGTACTCATGCCCTTGGACGCTTAATACAACTACTTTACCGACTGGGTACAATTGGATATTAAACGGAAGGGGGCATATTGCGACCGACATTGTTCTTTCCGCCCAAATAGCAGGCGAGGGTGTTTCCCCCGTAACTAAGATAATTTCATTCAACACAGAACCGACACAACCACAAAATTTAACCATCGCTTGGTATAACAATCATCCAAAATTAACATGGGATTCAAATTTAGAGGATGATATTTCGTCGTACAAAATAATGAAGTATGCCGCGGGTAGTAGTATGATAGCGGCAACAGTTGCGCATAATCCAAACAGCGACACACAGAGTTGGATTGATTATGATGTAACACCTTCTTGGAAGTTTGGTCCGTTTATTGAGTATCGTTATAAGGTAAAGGCTGTAGATAATACAAATAAAGAATCTGACTATTCAGCATAATCGGGAATGGCGGACTTTGGAAAAACAATGATAATAATGACGATAATATTACAACATATAAATTGCAATCAAATTATCCAAATCCGTTCAATCCGAGTACAAAGATTGAGTTTCAAATACCAAAATCTTCAATAGTAAATTTAACGGTTTATAATTCATTAGGTGAAGAAGTTGCTATATTAGTAAATCAGCGTCTATCAAAAGGTAGGTACACTTTTGAATTCAATGCAAGAGATTTACCAAGCGGAGTTTATTTTTACGTATTGCGCGCTGGGAATTTCGGTTCGACAAAGAAAATGATTTTACTTAAGTAAATATAAAAAGTTGAGTAGATATTTGTAGTTTTCAATAATTAAAATAGGTAAGTCATTATCGCTTGCCCCTTTATGTATAGGTAGTAAGCCTAACCCGCTTTTCTACCCGACCGCCTAAGGCGGTGTGGTTTTTTGGCATTATGAGGTAAACAAATTTAGAGTGTTTTTTTTAATTCTGCGTTTCAGTTTTCGGCGGACGGGTGAAAAGCAACGCCGTTATAAAACTTTAGTATTTCTATGAAAGATATATTTGTAAATGAAGATATTTCCAAACCGGAAAACAGAGTAAATTTAGCTTTGTTTCATCTCCAAATGGTGAACGATTTCCATAATTGGTTTTGTAAAAAACTTAATATTCCCGAATCATCCTTAATTTATCCTATTGAAAATTTATCGGGAGACAGACCTGATTACGTCGTTAAAAATGACAATAAAATTATCGGTTATATCGAGGTTGAATTGGGAGATGAAAATAAATCACAACTTTTGCGCTATCGAAATAAATATGAAAATGAAAACATTAAAATTTTTTCCATAACCGGAAAACCAGCGCATAATTCCGATTTAAGTTTAGAAGAAATCGGTAACTTCCTTAAAAATAATTTACCTAATTTTGCCAATCAACAAATCGTTTTATCGGCAAAATACCTAATAAAATTGATTGAAACATTTTCAAAGAACACTCCAACGAAATCCCGTAATCCGGTTAGCGAAGAAGTATTGAACCGACCTTTTGTCAAGAGATTATTGGAAGCATTAAAAGACTATCAACCTGAGTCAAATCTAAGACGCGCTGTCCCGGGTAAATATTATTGCGATACAACTAGCAAAAAAGGTTTTTCATTTAGGGTTTATTCGGTAGAATCCACTTTGCAAACAAAATCAATATCGCTTTTATCAATAACAAAGGGAAGAGATTTTATAACTTTTCTTTCAGCGGAAAAATACAGAAAATATCTAAACCATAAAAACGAATCTGATGTTGAGAATTGGATAAATTACATTCAAAATGTTCTTAAACTCCCAATAGACAAAATCAATTTTGCTCAAAGGTTGGAAGCTCCAATATCATCCGTTGAAAAACATTTTGACGAATTAATAAAAGTAATTGTTCCATTAATTTAAAACGCCTTGCAAGTAACTCGCCATTCCGACCTTTGAAACTTACTGACGACTACAAATTATTAACATTTGCTTTTTTAGTTAATTAGTTAAGTATTGCTATTTTGGACGACCTACACAGGTAATTGCACATTAAAATATTGTCAGTATTGAATTTTATTCCCAAAATGGCTATAATACGGCTATGTAAAACAATATCTAATAAGGCGAAAAAAATGGGTAAAACAGCAACGGTTAGAGCGATGATTGACCCAAAGAAAAAAGAGAGAGTATCTAAGATACTTTCACGTTTAGGGCTCAATCATTCCGAAGCAATAAATATATTCTATAGCTTAATAGAAGAATACAACGGACTACCTTTTAATCTTCAACTTCCGCAGAAAGGAAATCCGAATAATAACGTTAGTCCGGAAGTTTTGAATTCTTTAAAAGAAAGCGTAAAAAAGAATCGCCGTCTTGGCAAGCTATTGGCTAAATGAAAAGATATTTAACCAAGGACGAAGTTATTTTCATTCACAAATATTTAATTGAGGAATTTGGCGGCATTCACGGCGTAAGAAACAACAAGTCGCTTGAAGCCGCGGTAATGCGTCCGCAAAGCGGATATTACAGAGATGTTTACGAAGAAGCGTCTGCGTTAATGGAAAGTTTGGCGTTAAATCATCCTTTCATTGACGGCAACAAAAGAATATCATTTTTTGCAAGGGATGTTTTCTTGCGAATTAATGGATATTATATCGACTGTAACGCAGATGAAGCGTATAAATTTTACGTTGAAAATTTAGAGAAGAACACTTTCCGTTTTAATAATATTTTAAATTGGTTAAAAGAAAAAATAAGAAAACAAACATCCGTCTAAGGCGGATTGTAACAATCTATTGAATATTAAGCTTGAGCTTGCTAAGCCGACAGTCCGCCTCGGCGGAGCTTCGTCAGTCTTCCGACTTCCGTCGGAATCCTTCCTCGCAAGGACAGGTAAATTTAAATAACAAACGTCTTTGCGAGACAATTTGCGCAAGCAAATTGGCGTGGCAATCTATCGAATATTCAGCGAAAGCTTACTAAACTGACAGTCCGCCTAAGGCGGAGCTTCATCCCGACAAGTCGGGATTCGCAATGACGACGCCGTAACGGATTACCGCGTCGCTTCGCTCCTCGCAAAGACGGAAGATTTAAGTCTCACCCTTTCTGCGCTTAATAATCACAAGCGTTTTGTCGTCTTGGTATTTGCTTTTGGGCGTTGCGAATTTTTCAACTTCCTCTAAAATAGCAAGCGCAAGCATCTTAGGCGAAAGATTCGAATATTTCCTAACAGTTCGTTTCAACCGGTTCTCGCCGAAAAATTGAAATTTGTCGTTCGCGGTTTCCACAATTCCGTCCGAATAAATTACGAGAACATCGCCGGGCGAAAATTCCACGCTTAACGTTTCGTATTTTGCCACCGGCGCAGGACCTAATAACGGACCGCTGACTTCGAGCCACTTGAATTTGCCGTTGCTTTTTAACATCAGCGGCGGATTGTGTCCGGCGTTTGCGTAAAGGAACAAACCGCGCGAGTCGTCGGAAAGTTCGCCGTAAAAAAGCGAAGTAAAACGGTCGTCGCTGAAAATCTGATTTACCAAATGGTTTAAGCGGCTCATAAACGGCGAGATTTTTATCTGGAAATACGACGCCATACGGATTGCGCCGGAAATATACATCGCTTCCGCCGCCGCGTCCATTCCTTTCGACGCCGCGTCGCCGACCGCAATACCGAGCCGTTCCTCGCCTTCTCCGATTTTAAGGTAATCGTAAAAATCGCCGCCGAACGTGGTCGCCGGAACGGTTACGCCGTAAATGCAATAATCGTGAAAATAATATTCGTGCTCGGGCAACAAACTCGCTTGCAAACGCTTTGCTTTGTCGATATCGTGCAACAGCGTGTCGGTTTTTGAAACAAGTTCGCTTTCCTTTAATTTTGCGGTCAACAGCGTCGCGACCACGTTTAATAAATATTTAAATTCTTTCGTAATATGGTCGCTGCTTAACGCAAGCAAATACTGGTAATAATATTTATTGTTGATTTTAATCTTCTTCCCGAAACCTGACGCGGAATATCTGAAAATCCCTTTTTCAATCAAATCGTTATTGATTTCCGTTGCGATTATCGTTCGCTCTTCCGCGATTTTTTCAAATATCTCGTTCTCGTCAATCTTCAAGCGAAAATCTTTCGCTATCCGTTTTACTTTTCCCGATTGATAAACGATAACGTAAGCGCGTTCCTTTTTATCCAATTTCCAAATTCTACCGCCGGTTACGCTGTATTTTGCGTCTTTAATCAACGCGCCGATTACCGTTTTGAAAAGCTCGCGCGGGTCTTTAAACTCGGACGACGCGATTGTATCGAGCGCCTTGTATAACGTTTTTTGCATTTCTTTATTCATAATTTTTTATCACCTCAATAATTGCTCTTTTACTTACTTCGTTAAATCCTTTCGCTTCAAGCGATTTCATAATACTTGTGTAAGTTGAACGATAAACGCCTTTTGCAACGTATCCTCCGCCTTCGAAAACGCCGATTTTTCCGTAATAGACCGAATCGTCCGGCGTTGGAATCGGAACGTCGGGCGGAACGAGATTTTCCCACTTCGATTTAAAATCGACGAGCGTCGTAATGTTCTTTTCCCACGGCTCTACCGATAAATCGTAATAATCCTTATACGAAACGTCGGAAGCGTAATATTCATCGGCTAATCCGGCGAGTCCGTGTCCGAACTCGTGAACAAACACAAGCTCTGAGCGTGGATTATCGACGGAAGTTACGTTGTAAAAATTGTAAATCGCTCCGCCGCCGTATTTAGAAGAATTAACAAGCACAAAAATT
>WGAL01000403.1 GCA_015494845.1 Melioribacteraceae bacterium | reverse complement strand
GACTACCCAAAGAATGTTAGGACGTTCGGAAACTTCTTGATTTTGTGATAAAGTATTTCTTGAAAAAAGAACAAAGAAAGGAAAAAACAAGAAAACGAGCGGACGCATTTTTAATCTCCCAATAAAATTAATCTCTATTTGTTTCGCGCCAGTTTTAAATACGTTTTGATAAATTCCACGTGGTTTTTAAAACCGTCTCCATTGCGATAATTAACGACTTCCCAAACTTCTTTTGCACTGATTTTTTCGCCGGGCTTAAACGTTGAGTAAGGCGAATGATATTCCAATTCCATTAACGCGTCTCCTTTTTCATCAACGCTGTTGTAAACCTCAAACAAACCGTGTTCCGGATGAACTTTTTCGCGCGGATATTTTTTGAATTTAATTACAAACATTTTATCGCCGGTAAAAGCGAAAGCTTTGTTCGTTTTGGGATAAATCATCGCCTTGCCGTGCCTTTTGTGAACGCCTTCCGAAGGGGGAATTGTTTTAAACGTGAAAAAATCGTCCTTAATTTCGTACGGCATTTTTTCGAATTTATCTTCGAATTTAAATTGCATTCTCACGTCTTTCTCGGATGAAACCGGAACGTAAACTTTCGCGTAACCGTCAACGCGAGTGTTCATCCAAACATCCCACGAAATCGGCTCGGTTCTAACGTTTTTTGCCTCCGCTTTTACGATTATCCTTCCGTCGTTCAAAATCGCGTAATGTTTGAATAACTGAACGCCGGTGTAAGGACTTGGCATACTTACCAAATCAATCGCCGATTTCATCAACTTTGTGATTGTGTAATTTCCGTAAATCAAATACGGATCAGGCGGCCACGCTTTATCTTTCATTTCAGGTTTTTCACCTTGATATTTCCACCAATCCGTTTGCGTGCCAAGCCAAACCGTATGCCCGTTAAACGGAATTATCGACGGATAAATTCTATCCGGGAGAGGTTTATCAAATCTGTAATGCCATAACGACGAATCGGATTTCAGAATGTTTTCGGAATTACCTTTCTTTAACGAAACAATTCTGCCGCCTATCTTCGGTAAAATCTTTAATTCGATATCGCCTTTATGTAAAGTAATTATATCTTGATTAAAATTGTTTTCCGCAAAAATTTCACCGCCGTTATCCGACATTCTATTTTCTCCGCAATATGTAAGAATAAATATGGCAATTACAGAAAGCGCTATTTTAACAATAACTTTCATCATTAAGGATTTACGAATTTTCATTTTATTTCAGCAAAATCATTTTACGCGTCTGAAAAAAATTGTCAGCAAGTAGCGAATAAAAATATATTCCGCTCGGAAGTCGTTCTGCCGTAAACTTTACGGAATATTGTCCAGGCATTTGCCTTTCGTTTACAAGAGTTGTAACCTCGCGTCCTAGTGCGTCGTAAATTTTTAATGAAACATTTATTGCGTCATTGCGACCTATTGTAGAGACGCGATTAATCGCGTCTCTACGCTGAATGGATGCAATGACATAATTTATAGTCGTCGTTGGGTTGAACGGATTCGGATAATTTTGATAAAGCATAAATTCAGCAGGATAATTATCCCCGAAACGAATAACGGAAGTAAGCGTATCTTTAACTAACGTTATGTTATCAATGTAATAATTAACGTTTATATCGCTTTTGGTTTGAAACGTAATTCTCGCTTCGGTCAAATTGCCGTTCCAATCGATGTTAAGCGTATCGGATACTTCGTGCCATTCATTATCCGCAATCGGCTTAAATACTTGGAAATATCTTGTCGCACTGTCGGTTTTTATTCTAATCTGAATTTTCGCCGTGTCGGTTTGATTTGCAAATTTGTAATATGCGGAAACGTAATATTTCCCTTTTCCGTAAGCAGCAATACCGTTTGTGATTAACTGCGAGGCGCCGGAATATTTTTTGGTTCTTGAATAAACAAACAATGAATGGCTGCCGTGTTGAACGACTGAATTTTCAATTCTTATTTGACATTGTCTTGCTTCCCACGGGGAAAGCCCTTCCTCAAAATCCGGATTTTGAATTATTTCTGTTGTCGTATCGGAAATTCCGTCAAATTGATGAATTAGAAAATTCGCCAAGTATTCGTGCAATGAATCACGCACGGATTGATAATCCACTTCGTCCACAACGTTTACGGTTTCAAGTGGGTCAAGTTCGTAATCGTACAATTCACGAAAATGAACGATGTTTTCCGAGTAAGGCAAAGTTCCTTCGCGATATTGCAAAGTCAGCCACTCGGTATAGCGGTATCTGTCGGTTCGCAACGTGTAACCTTCGTAGCCGCCTCGCGCATATTGACTTATGGCAAAATCTTTAACTCTGTTAGTTTCTTGGTTTAAAATCGGCTTCAAACTTACGCCTGCCAAATCGTCAGGAATTTCAAGTCCTGCCAAATCACACAAAGTCGGATAAATATCAAGAAATTCGGTCGGCGTCGTAATTACTCGTCCGCCTTGATACGACGGATCAACAATAATCATAGGCGCGCGAGCCGCTTGTTCGAAGTTCGTGTGTTTTGTCCACTGCGCATGGTCGCCGAGATGCCAACCGTGGTCACCCCAGAGAACGATAATCGTATTGTCGCTAAGTCCGAGAGTATCAAGTTTATTCAACAATTTCCCAACTTGCGCATCAATAAAAGAAACGCAAGCATAGTAGCCGTGAACCAATTCCTTTTGTTTATCAATCGGAATATCGCCTTCCGTCGGAATATCAACGTAATTATTTCTCAACTCGGCGCCAGGATTGTAAACAAAATCAGGCGTATTTGCCGCGTGTTGTTGAAATGGAGCAAGCGGAATTGTATCGCGATCGTAATAATTCCAATAAGTAGCAGGCGCAACAAAAGGCAAATGCGGTTTCTTAAATCCTACGGCGACAAAAAACGGTTCGCTTTCAGAAGCCGCTTGTTCCAATAATTGCAATCCTTCATTAGCAATTTTCCCATCAACATAAATGTTTTCGGTTGTATCAACGCACTCGGTAGAAACATGCTCATCAGAAACTATCCATCTGCTTCCGGTTACCTTTACGTAAGTATCCCACGAAGGCGTATCGTGATTGCTATCGACAGAACGCGGGTCAAATATTTTGCCTGTTCCGTAAGTATTATATCCGTGTTCCTTAAAAAATTGTGGAAGTGTAACAACATTTGGATTTCTGTCTCGAATCAACGTGTGCAAATCCCAAACTTTAGTTCTGTCAGGACGCCAGCCTGTCAATAAACTTGCGCGAGAAGGTCCGCAAACGGCTTGCTGACATTGATTGTTTGCGAAAATTGTTCCTGCTTCCGCAAGTCTATCAATATTAGGCGAAATCGCAATAGTATCGCCGTAACAATGCAAGTTAGGTTTTAAATCGTCCACAGCAATAAACAAGATGTTTTTTTGCTGTGCGTTTAAAGAAACAATTAAACCAAATAATAACAGTACCGGTAATAATTTATTTTTCATGATAAATCATCTTCTTATTTGATTAACAT
>WGAL01000402.1 GCA_015494845.1 Melioribacteraceae bacterium | reverse complement strand
TTGTAAATTAAACCGAAGGTTGTATCGCTTGTTTGAACAATACTGTTACTTGCAAAAGCAATCACCTTATTGACCGGATTGTGTAAAAATTCCGAAATTGTTATTAAAGCAAAATCTTTCTTTCTGAATCCGACTACTTTGTCCGTTTGAGTGTCGCCTATGGAAATGTGTAAAATTTTTAATACTCCCACATAATCTTTGATTTTCCCTCGGAAATTCACAACTTTAACGCCTCTGCCGCCAATTCGTTTTTTGAATATTTCTTTGCCGGTTTTTATTTCAAAAATCCTCATATATGACGCAGTATCGGAAGAGAAATCCTTTGCTTTCAATAGTTTGGAAAATTGCTTATTAGGAGAGTTTCTTAAAACAAAGAACTTGCCGTTGGCTCTGTAAAAATGAAATGAACGGGCATATCCGAACAAAGCCAGATAGTTTTTATTGTTTTTGTTAAATGTTAAATAAGCGGAAATATAATCGGCAAACAAATTTTTCCAGATTAATTTTTTTGTTTGTAAATCCACGGCAAAAGCTCCGCGGATTGAACCTTTTCGTGGCATATTTGTCGCTAATACAAAAATTATTTCCAGAGGTTTATCGTTGTCAAGTTGTGCTGGAATAATATGAATATCGCCGTTATAATTTGTTTTGGGAATATCAATAAAGTAAAACTGGGAAAATTTTCCATTGTCGAATAAATAGAAATTTAATTTATTATTGCCGGTTGTAAGGAATATCAATTCGTCAATTGAATCGTTATCAATATCTTTTATCAAATAATTATCTAAGATTATATTGTGAGGAATTGAAATTTTCGCCAATGTTTTCTTGGTTTTCGGAGAAATTATATCAAGTTCATTGTTGTATTTTGAAATTTTAAAAGGTAATTTCATTAAGTAATGAACGGAATCACCGGAAAAAAATCTCCCTTCATCCACATAAAAATTTTTATAAGTATCTACTTTTTCCAGCTTAAAAGGCGGAAGCAAATCTTGAGCCGCCGCGCTTTTAATGATAAGAACATAAACAAAAAACAGAATAACTTTTTTCACGATATCCTCAAAATTTTCACCTTAAAATATTGTGATTTTTATAAACAAAATCAATAATTATAAACATTGTTTATACATTTTTTTTATATTATTAAAAACAATGTTTATAGCGAGAAAACAAAGTTTGCTTTTACAGCAGTTATTAGCAATTTTATTTTTGGCACGTTCATTGCAAATAATTAAGCGAAATGAAAGAGTTAATATTTATCATATCGTTTGTAGTGATAATTTTTGTTTCGTTAATTGTAACATTAACTTACAAATGGTACAAATTAATCAGGAATATGTAAAATGAAAGCTTTAATTACGGAAAAAACGAAAGATAGTTCGATTTCACTTTTCAAAACTTTTTTTATTGAACCAATCAGTAACGGATTGTTCGGTTTTGCATTATTTTTTTCAATTCTTTTATTAACGAAAGGATTGGCGTCATTTTTAAATATTCAAAAGGGTTTTTCGATAGATTTTGACGACGTGATTTTATCTTTAATCGGGTTTATTTTGCTGTTTTTAATCAAACTTTTAGAGAACATAGGGCGTGTAAGAAACAACTGACCGGATGTGTGTGATTGCTGAAATCGCGCCTAGGGGGATTTGGGCTATCTTTTTTAAGATAGCCTTTATTATTTTAAACTGTCTAAAACAAAAAAGGGATTACAATACTGTAATCCCTTTTTTAATAATTTATTTATCAATTCTTAAATAGAATCAATAATCGCGTTAAATGTTGCGCTCGGACGCATAACTTTTGTTGCCTTTTCATCGTCCGGCAAGTAATATCCGCCGATATCTACCGGAGAACCTTGTGCTGCCAAAAGTTCTTCGTTGATTTTCGCTTCGTTTTCTTTCAACTCTTTTGCAACTTTCGCGAATTTTTCTTTCAATTCCGCTTCGTCGTCTTGTTCGGCAAGAGCTTCCGCCCAGTACATTGCAAGATAAAACGAACTTCCGCGATTGTCGATTTCATTTACTTTTCTCGACGGATTTTTTCCGTTTTCGAGATATTTCTCAACCGCCTTATCCAACGTTTTAGCGAGAATTTTCATCTTCGCATCGCCCGTTTTTTCGTGAGCAAGTTCAAACGACGGAACCAACGCGCAGTATTCGCCGAGGGAATCCCAACGCAAGTGTCCTTCCGAAAGCATTTGTTGAACGTGTTTCGGAGCCGAACCGCCTGCGCCGGTTTCGAATAATCCGCCGCCGTTCAAAAGCGGAACAATTGAAAGCATTCTCGCGCTTGTTCCCAATTCTAAAATCGGGAATAAATCTGTAAGGTAATCGCGAAGCACGTTTCCGGTTACTGAAATTGTGTCCAATCCTTTGCGTACTCTTTCAAGCGTGTAGCGCATCGCTTCGACAGGCTTCAAAATTTTGATTTCCAAACCTTCGGTGTCGTGTTCTTTAAGATATTTTTCCACTTTTTTAATTACTTCTCTGTCGTGAGCGCGGTTTTCATCCAGCCAGAAAATTGCAGGAGAGCCGCTTGCTTTTGCTCTGCGAACCGCAAGTCCGACCCAATCTTTAATCGGAATATCTTTTGCTTGGCACATTCTGAAAATATCGCCTTTTTCGACAGGTTGTTCCAAAACAACTTCGCCGGCGGTATTTACCGCGCGAATTACGCCGTCGCCTTCCGCCTCGAATGTTTTATCGTGCGAACCGTATTCTTCGGCTTTTTGCGCCATTAATCCAACGTTGGAAACGTTGCCCATTGTCGCCGGGTCGAATTGTCCGTTGCGTTTTGCGTCTTCGATAATTTCGGCGTACATAGTTGCGTAAGAGCGGTCTGGAATCATCGCGATTGTATCTTGCAACTCGTCGTTTTTATTCCACATTTTTCCGCCGTCGCGAACTACAACCGGCATCGATGCGTCGATAATCACCTTGTTCGGCAAGTGCAAGTTTGTAATTCCGTTGCGGGAATCGACCATTGCC
>WGAL01000401.1 GCA_015494845.1 Melioribacteraceae bacterium | reverse complement strand
GTCTGTTATGGTAAGACCATTGTGTAAGCGGAAGAACGCCTTCGAGATTTTCTTTGTGCAAATCCGGAATTGAATCTTCGGTTATTGCGTAAGCGCCCAAATCGTAAATCATATCCAAAATTCCGGTGTTTATCATTGGGTCGAGATGATACGGACGTCCCATTACCACAATCAGCGGTTTGTTTTCGGCTTTTGCTTTTTCAATGATTTCCGCCGCTTTGTTTCTTAAAATCGATTTGATTTTCTTCTCTTTCTCAATTGCAAAATCAACCGCTTCGTTTATTTGTGAGCGGCTTATTCCGTAATCTTTCAAATATTCGTAAAGATTTTTCTTAAATCCTTTCAAGTATTGAAAACTCATCGGGAAAGAATCTACCGGCGTATCGGTTTTTATTGCTTTTTTGAGAACCTCGCCGTAGCCGGTTACAACCGGACAATTGTAACTGTTTTGCGCGTCGTCAGATTCTTTTTCTTCGTACAAAATTGCAGGATAAAAAACTCTGTCCACGCCTTTTTCAAGCAAGTTTATTGTATGTCCGTTTGCGACTTTTGCCGGCAAGCACAAATTGTCCGCCGGAACGGTTCGCAAACCTTTGTAATACATTTCTTGCGAGGTTAAATCGGAAAGAACAACTTTAATTCCGAGTTTTCTGAAAAGCGAATAAAAGAAAGGATAATGTTCATAAACTGAAAGAACGCGCGGTATTCCAATTTTCAGAGCGTCATCGCTCAGTTCGGGAACTTCGTCTTTTCCGATTACTCTGTCCACATCGAAAAGAATTTCCTCTTTGTCGCGGAAGAAGTTTTCTTCGATTCTTTCCGTAGTAGTTTTGTTCGAGAAAAATCTCTCGCACTTGTTGCCGGTGTAAAATTTATTTTTGTTCGAAAACGTAAATTGCGTTATCTCGCAATTGTTTCCGCAACCGTGGCAGTGCAAAAGTCTTTTCTTGAATGTGATTTTTTCGAGTTCGGCAAAATTAAATTTCGTTTTGTAATCGGGATTTTGAGCGTAAAATTCTTTTGCATAAAGCGCCGCGCCGAACGCTCCCATAAATTCCGAAATATTCAACCGGTAAACATTTTTATTTACAAGCAATTCAAACGCTCTTAAAACAGCGTCGTTCTTGAAGGTTCCTCCTTGAACGAAAATATTGTCGCCAAGTTCGTCGGTGTTGCGGATTTTAATCACTTTGTAAAGCGCGTTTTTAACGACGGAAAACGCCAAGCCCGCGGCAATATCGGGAACCGGCACGCCGTCTTTCAACGCTTCTTTTACTTTTGAGTTCATAAACACCGAGCATCGCGTTCCCAAATCAACAGGATGTTTTGCCTTTAACGCTTCTTGCACAAACTCATCAAGCGTCATATTCAAACCTTTGGCGAAAGTCTCAATAAACGAACCGGTGCCTGAAGAACACGCCTCGTTCAGTTGAATATCGGTAATTACGCCGTTGTGAATTTTAATTGCTTTAATGTCTTGTCCGCCAACATCGACGATGAACGAAATATTTTTATTAAACAAAGAACCGGCGGTGAAGTGCGCTATCGTTTCAACAATTCCGCCGTCGAGATTTAGCGCGACTTTAAGAAATTCCTCGCCGTAGCCGGTTGCAAATGCGCTTTTGAGTTTCCCGCTTTCGAGATAAGGCTTGAATTTTTTCAATCCAACTTTCGCAATTTCAAGCGGGTCGCCGTTATTGTTGGAGTAAAAGCTGTCGATAATTTTATTTTCTTCATTTATCAGAACCATTTTAGTAGTTGTCGAACCGGCGTCAATTCCGAGATACATTTCTTTTACATTTGCAAGCTCGTCTTTGCTTAGTTTCTTGATTGTTAATTTTTCGTGACGCTCTTTAAATTCTTTATATTCTTCTTCCGATTCGAAAAGCGGTTGCAAGGTTCTGATTGTTTGAATGCCTTTGTTTTCGTGTTGCAAATCGTAAATCAATTGTTCCAAAGTTAAAGTTTTGCCTTTCTTCTCTGCATCAGCCGCCGCGCCAACGGCAACAAGCACTTCGGAATTTCGCGGAATAATAAATTCGCTTTCCGGCAATTTCAAAGTTTCAATAAATGCCTTTCTTAACTGAGGCAAAAATGTTAAAGGACCGCCGGCAAAAAGAATTTTACTTCTGATTTCCGCGCCGGCAAGCAAAGTCGTGATTGTTTGGTTTGCAACAGCAAGAAAAACGGCGCGCGCAATGTCGGCTTTGTTTTCGCCTTTATTTAACAACGCTTGAACGTCGGTTTTTGCAAACACTCCGCAACGCGAGGCAATGTAAAGTTTCTTCGTCGATTTTTCGGCTAAGTCGTTCAATGTTTTCAAATCGATATTTAGCAACGTTGCCATTTGGTCAATAAAAGAACCGGTTCCGCCCGCGCATTGTCCATTCATTTTCATTTCAGGAGACGCGCCTTCACGGAACAGAACTATTTTTGCGTCTTCGCCGCCAAGCTCGATAAAAGTCGCTACTTCCGGATAAAAAGTTCTGATTGCTTTCGTGAGCGCAATAACTTCTTGCTCAAACGGTAAATTAACTCTTGAAGCAAGTCCCATTCCGGCGCTTCCGGTCATTAAAATTTTGAATTCAGTATTTGGATATTTTTCTTTAAGGGAAGAAAGCGTGTTAAGAATTGTCTCTTTTACCTTGCCGTTGTGCCTTTCGTATTTTTTGAATTCGAGGATATTGTTGTCGTTAAGCACAACAACTTTTGCGGTTGAAGAACCTAAATCTATTCCTAACTTCATCGCGTAACTCCTTTGCTGTGATGATGCGGTAAAATGTTGTCTTGTGTGTTTTTTGGTAACATTTTATAACCGAAATAAAGAACAACTCCTCCGGTAATAATTAAATTGCGTAAATAGTATGGATTTATTAATAGTAGCGGAATAAAAG
>WGAL01000400.1 GCA_015494845.1 Melioribacteraceae bacterium | reverse complement strand
CCTCTCGTGAGAGGGGTGGATTCCGACTGAGTGAAACGAAGTCGGAAGACGGGGTGTGGATAAAAACAAAATTTAATTCCAACAAAATTGCTCTTTTGTTTTTTGCCACCAATTTTAATCTTGTGCCATTATAAATTACTTCTCCAACAGCAACTTCTTTCCTTTGTTTTTCCAATCAAAATTGAGTTGATTTTTCTTATATTTTAAAATTGATTTTTTTGAAGTTGCGATGAGTTTCAGAGAACAAAAGAAATATTTTGAAGCGTTGCAAAGATACGAACGCAAGTTCGACGCGAAAGAACGCGAAGATTTCAAAATGCTTTTGAAACGTCATAAAGACGACGAGGATTTGGACAAACTTTCGCTCGAACGTTTGAAAAAACTTTACGAAAAGTATCACCAAAACAGAGAAAAGCCGGACTTAAACGCGCTTTTCAAAAAGTAAGGATTGCGAATTGATACCCTGGGACGAATATTGGAAAACTTACTCGACCTCGAAAGCCGAAAAATGGATGATTTTCGAGCGCGATAAGGTTCTTAATAAATATATCGGTAAAATAAATAGCGACAAGAAAAAAGTAATTGAAATCGGTTGCGGATTCGGTTCGAACATTACGCTTCTAAGAGAAAAACGTTCCGATTGCGATTGTTACGCGCTCGATTACAGCGAGGAAGCGGTTAAGCGAGTAAAAGAGCGCATTCCGAACACGGTTCAAGCAGACTGCCGCGAAACCGGATTTGACGATAATTTTTTCGATATAGTTTACAGCGCCGGTTTAATGGAACATTTCAAGGACGAAAAACCTTTGCTTGACGAATGGAAAAGAATTCTTAAACCGGACGGTTATATGATTACTTTTATTCCTGCGCGCTATTCGCTTTGGCAATTATATCAATTGTTGCATTTCGGCAATTGGCAACACGGTTATGAAAAATCTTACACGCACAAAAGTTTGACTAAATTATTTTCGGAAAACGGCTGGCAAATTGTTGAAACCGGCGGCATCGACCCTTTCAGCATAAACGGTTTCTTAATGAAATTGTTTAACAAAAGTTTCGAACCGTTTTGGACGAAATCGCCGATTAAAAGCGGCTACACCGAACTTTACATTGTTACGAAAAAATAAACATCGGAGAATAAATGAACTCGAAAAAATTGTATTACATCATTGGCGGATTTGTCTTTTTCGCTTCGTTGATTGTCGGAATGATGACCGTACAACCGAGCGTTCCGTTTTGGGATTGCGGCGAATTTATTGCGTCGGCTTACGGCTTGCAAGTTCCCCATCCGCCTGGAACGCCGTTCTTTCTAATTCTCGGCAGATTGTTCGCAATGATTCCGTTTGTGGAAAACATCGGCTTGCGCGTAAATTACATTTCGGTTCTCTCAAGCGCGTTTACAATTTTATTGCTTTATTCAATCGCCGTTAGACTAATCAAAAATTACAAAGGAAATTCCGATGAAAGTATTTTCGAGGTTTTTCTCACCTACATGGCGGCGGCAATCGGAGCGTTGTCGTACAGTTACAGCGATACTTTCTGGTTCAACGCAGTCGAGGCGGAAGTTTACGCGCTTTCTACGTTTTTAATGGCGCTTGCGGTTTGGCTCGTAATGGTTTGGTATGAAAAAGCCGACCAAGAAGGAAGCGATCGCTATCTTTATTTGATTGCTTACGTAATGGGAATTGCAACCGGCGTGCATCTTATGGCGCTCTTGGCAATTCCTTCAATTGTTATGGTTGTTTATTATAAGAAATTTATTACCGATGACGAAACGCTGAAAAAATCCACGATTTACCTCGCCATAAACGGAATAATTTTGCTTTTGGTGGCAATGGCAATTTGGAGCACTTACACAAACGCCGCGCCGCCGACAAGAGAAGAAGCTCACCAAACGGATATAAGATTTGCGATTATGTTTCTCGCCATAACTGCAATTTTCCTGGGAATCTTTTACAAAAAATTATTTAATAAAAATTCGATTTATCTTCCTGTTGCGCTCGGCGGATTGGGACTGGTTCTTGTTTCCCCGATAATTGTTAAATACGTTCCGAAAACAGTCGGCGCAATCGGCGGAAACAACACAATTGCGGATATTCTAATTTTCGGACTTATGTTCGTTCTGCTCTACGCAGGCGCTTACTGGGCGAACAAAAAATATCACCACACTTTGCGCGTTGTGTTTATGAGTTTGTTCTTCGCTTTAATCGGTTTTACGAGTTACACGATGATAATTATTCGCGCAAATCAAGAACCGCCGATTAACTTGAACGAACCGAAAAATTTCAGTCAATTAATGTATTATTTGAGTCGCGAGCAATACGGCGACGCGCCGATTTTCAGAAGACGCTATTCGCAAGAACCGATGCACGCGAAAATGTATTCCAACTATTCGAGCGATTTGGATTTCTTCATCCGCTACCAAATGGATCACATGGTAACGCGCTATTGGCTTTTCAACTACGCAGGACGCCATTCCACAAAACAAGACGACGGCGTTGATTGGTCTCAACTTTGGGGCATTCCGTTTTTCTTCGGTCTGTTCGGAATGTTTTACCACTTTAAGCGCGATTGGAAAATGGGGTCGATTTATATGGTTATGTTCTTGATGCTCGGCTACATAATGGCGATTTATTTTAACAGTCAAGAACCGCAACCGCGCGAACGCGATTACTTCTATGTCGGGGCGTATTTTGTGTTCTCAATCTGGATTGCGATTGGCGTGCGCGGAATGCTCGATATGATCAGAGACGCGGTGAAATCAAAATCGTATTTGCCTATCGCTACAACTTCAATGGTTCTCGCTTTTATTCTTATTCCCGGGAATATGCTTTTAACCAATTACCACACGCACGACCGTTCTCGTAACTTTTTGCCTTGGGATTACGCATACAATTTGTTGCAAAGCGTTGCGCCAAACGCCGTGCTGTTTACCAACGGCGATAACGACACTTTCCCGCTTTGGTATATGCAGGACGTCGAAGGCGTGCGTCGCGACGTGAGAATTGCGAATTTGAGTTTGCTTAATACCAATTGGTACATAAAGCAATTAAAAAATCAAGAACCGTACGGCGCGATGAAAGTCGCGATGAGTTTAACCGATAGCGAAATTGACAGACTTGCGCCGTCGAGATGGAAGACAATTAAAGCGTCTATTCCGGTTCCGAAAGAAGTTTACAAACAATTCGGAATTACCGATTCAACGCAAATGACAGGCTCAATCAATTGGAATTTCGAACCGACGTTAAAATACGGTTCGATAAACGCAGTAAGAGTGCAAGACTTGGTTGTGTTCGACATAATTAAAAATTTCAAGTGGAAACGCCCGATTTATTTCTCGGTTACTTGTTCGGAAGATTCGCATATCGGTTTGGATAAATACTTAAAAATGGAAGGTTTGGCTTATCGCCTTGTTCCTGAAAGAGCCAAAAATGAACTCACCTTCTTAAACGAACCGATAATGCGCGCCGAAATTTTCGACAGCACGGACACGGTTAGTAAAACTTACCGTCCCGGCTTGAAGTTCCGCGGATTAAACGACCCGACGGTATTTTTCAATGCGAACCAAATTCGTTTAATTCAAAATTACAGAAACTCGTTTATCCGTCTTGCGCTTTACTATTTGTACGAAGAGCATAACAACAAAATGGTTATCGCAACGCTTGACGAAATGGAGAAAAAACTTCCGCGTCACGTCATTCCGATGGATTACCGTCTGTTGTTTGACGTTAGCGGAATTTACCAACAAGCAGGCGCAATGGATAAATATCTGGAAATGACTTCTGAGATAGAAGAACGCGCTTGGAAAATGATTGAGCAAAATCCTAGAAACATAACAAGCGCTTACAATCCTTACAGAATGTTGTTCGAAATTTACGAGAACACCGGACAATACGACAAAGCGCTGAAAGTTGTTGACAAGCTTGAACAAATTTTGCCTGGCGACAAAACGGTGGAAATGCTCAGGAAAAAATATACTTCGATGCTCAAGGCAAAGAATAATAAAAATTGACTAATTAAATGATAATTTTTATATTTGTAGGCTAAGATAAATATTTGGAGGATTTTGATGTTTGCAGTTGTTGATATCGCTGGACAACAGTTTAAGGTAGAGGAAGGAAAAAAATACTACGTTCCCAAATTAAAAGCGGACGTTGATTCAAACGTTACTTTTGACAAAGTGCTGGTTTACGGCGACGATAATTCGGTTAAAATCGGTTCGCCCACAGTTGAAGGAATGAAAGTGGAAGCGAAAATTCTTGAACATCTTAAAGACGATAAAGTAATTGTTTTTAAGAAAAAAAGAAGAAAATCTTACAAGAAAAAACGCGGACACAGACAACACCTTACTCAAATAGAAGTAGTGAAAATAGGATAAATAAGAGGTAAATAAATGGCTCATAAGAAAGGTCAAGGTTCAACCCGTAACGGACGCGACAGTAAGCCGAAATATTTGGGCGTTAAAAAATTCGGCGGCGAAAAAGTTACAGCCGGAACAATTATTATTCGCCAGAGAGGAACTAAATTTCATCCAGGCGTTAATGTAAAAAGAGCCGGCGACGACACTCTTTTCGCAGTCGCTGACGGTTACGTAAAGTTTGAAACCAAAAAGAACAACAGAAAATTTGTTTCGGTTTATACCGCGTAACGCAAATTTTCTTTCCGAAATTTGCCCCGCTTTTTAGCGGGGTTTTTTATTTCCCCAAATTACAACCAATCCGCTCTACGTTAATTATTTTAATTTAGTCATTTCTTTGT
>WGAL01000399.1 GCA_015494845.1 Melioribacteraceae bacterium | reverse complement strand
GTTTTTGTTGTCATAATTTAGAAGTTAAAAACTTGTTCCTTCAAGATACTTTTGAATTTCAATATTTTTTACTTTGATTCATTAGTAAAGAGTAACGCGTGACGAGTAACGAGTAATAAATAAAAACCTTGAAGGCGCTTCGCCTTCAAGGTTAACCAGTTGAAACTATAATTTAATTTTTCTCTTTAAACTCTTTCATAAAATCAACTAACGCTTCAACGCCTTCAGGCGGAAATGCATTGTAAATCGAAGCCCGCAATCCGCCGACGGAACGGTGACCTTTCAAACCGACTAATCCGCGCTCGGTAGCTTCGGCGATAAATTTCTTTTCGAGCTCTTCGCTTTGCATTCTAAACGTTACATTCATCAAAGAACGGTCTTCTTTAACCGTAACCGTTCCCTTGTAATATCCGTTGCTTTGGTCGATGTAATCGTAAAGATAATTTGCCTTCTCAACGTTTCGTTTGTAAATGGCGTCCAATCCGCCCATATCCAAAAGCCATTTGTAAACCAATCCGATAATATAAATGCCGTAAGTGTTCGGCGTATTGTAAAGCGAATTTTTCGAAACGTGAATTTGGTAGTTCAAATATGTGTGTAAATCATCCGAACTGCGTTGAACCATATCGTCGCGAATAATTACAAGCGCTACGCCCGACGGTCCCATATTTTTCTGCGCGCCTGCGTAAATTAATGCGTATTTGGCAACGTCGATTTTTTTGTGTAAAATATCGGACGAGGCATCGCATACAAGCGGAACATCGCCGACTTCCGGCTCGGTTTTATATTCGGTTCCGAAAATCGTATTGTTCGAAGTAAAATGAACGTAAGACGCATCGGGAGAAAGATTTAATTCGTCTTGCCTCGGCAAGCGAGTAAAATTTTCATCTTCGGTGGAAGCGGCAATATTTACTTCACCGACTCTCTTCGCTTCTTTCACCGCTTTTTTTGACCACGCGCCGGTTACGATGTAATCGGCTTTATTTTGCATAATGTTTAGCGGAACCATTGAAAACTGCAACGTCGCTCCCCCTTGTAAAAACAGTACGTGATAATTTTCCGGAATATCGAGAAGTTTGCGCAAATCCGCTTCCGCTTCTTTAATTATATTGTCAAAAGTTTTTGAGCGGTGGCTCATTTCCATTACGGACATTCCAGCCCCGCGATAATCAAGCATTTCCTCTTGCGCTTGTTTCAAAACTTCTTCCGGTAAAACCGCCGGTCCTGCGCTGAAATTAAATACTCTTTTTCCCATTTTATTTTCCTCTTTTTATTTTCTTTAAATTTCGTGAATTAATAAACCGTCGCGTAACTTCGGTTCGAACCATGTTGATTTAGGAGGCATTGTTTCTCCGGCATCCGAAATATTCATCAAATCGTCAACCGTAACCGGATACATCGAAAAAGCGACTTTTGCTTTTCCGCTATCTACAAGGCGTTCCAATTCTTTTGTGCCTCGAATTCCGCCGATAAAATCGATGCGGTTATCCGTGCGCGGGTCTTCTATTCCCAAAACCGGATTCAATAAATAGTTCTGCAAAATACTAACATCCAAATTACCGCCGACGGTATCGGCTTCTTTTACATTGGAATTCGGTTTAAGCAAATACCATTTACCGTTCAAATACATTTTAATTTCGCGTCGCGCCGAAGGTTCAGGCGAAGTCGTTTCGGCGATGACAAAATTTTCCGAAACCTTTTTCAAAAATTCTTCTTCACTGTTTACGTTCAAATCGAAAACAACACGGTTGTATGGCAATATTTTCAATTGTTCAGCAGGAAACAAAACCGCAATAAAATAATTGTATTCTTCTTCGCCGGTGTGATTGGGATTTTCATTCATCAACACTTTTTGCGCTCTGCTTGCGCTTGCCGCGCGGTGATGTCCGTCGGCAATATACAATTTATCAACTTCGCCTATTTCGTAAATAATTACGTCGTTGTATTTTTCCGGCATTATCCAAACGGTATGTTGAATGCCGTCGGATGCGGTAAAATCGTAAACCGGTTCGGTTTCTTTAATAACGTTGTTTACAATTTCATTGACTTTTTCCACGCCGCGATAAGTAAGAAAAACAACGCCGGTTTGAGCGCGGGTTGTAACGATGTGATTAGTTCTGTCGTCTTCTTTTGCTTTGCGTGTTTTTTCGTGCTTCATTATTACGTCGTTATCGTAATCTTTAACCGAAAACGTCGCGGTTATTCCTATTTGAGAATGTCCGTCCATAATTTGTCGATATAAATAAAATCTCGGCATTTCATCTTGAATTAAAGGCGCTTTCTCTTTCAACTTCAAATAATTTTCTTTCGCTTTTTTATAAACGTCAGGCGAGTAAGGATTTACGTCTTCAGGCAAATCAATTTCCGAACGTGTTACGTGCAAAAAATTCAGTTCATTGCCTTCCGCTTCCTTAGCCGCTTCTTCCCTGTTTACCACATCATACGGTACGCTTGCTACCTTTTCGACTACATCAGGAACAGGTCTAACTGCTTTGAAAGGTCTGATTACCGCCATTTTTTCTCCTTTTTCAGTTTAAGTTGGAATATTTATCAAGAAAACATTTCTTTTGATTTTTCAGTAGAAATAATATAATCGTAAAGTTCTTTCTCATCCTTGCCTATATTTGATACATCCGATTTAATCGCGAATATTTTTGTCGCTCCGCTTTCTCTAAACGGTTTAATCTTTGTCGCAAATAACTTTTCATTTAACAACGGCAAATGTTCTCCCAGCACAACAGTCTTTGGTTTATATTTCATAAAAAGTTTTAAGCCTTCCGCGCCGTTATCAGATGTTAAAACTTTATAATTATTCTTCAATTTATTTTTAAGTTCATTCACTAATTCATTGTCGGTTGAAATTATCAAGAATTTTTCCTTATCCGGTGAATCATCAATAAATTCTTCGACCTCTTCTTCGTCATGAGATTTTTTTCGTCTCCTCAGAATATCGAAAAATTCTTTAATACGGTTATAAGTATAATCATACAAAAGCGGTTTTAACATGTAATCCAGAACTCCCATGCTCATTACTTTGGCAACTGTCTCCTTTTCGGAAACCGCGCTTAACACAATGACAGGAATATCTTTTAGTTTCTCGTCTGCTCGTAATGCTTGTAAAACTTCAACGCCGTCCATTACCGGCATAGTTATATCCAAAAAAATTACTTCAGCTTCAAATTCCTTGAGCTTTGCCAAAGCATCTGCGCCATCTTTTGCTTGCTCAACGGTGCATGCGAATTTCTTAGATAAAAGTCTGCTCAGGAATAATCTTACATTCGGGTCATCGTCAACAATTAATACATTAAACATTGTTTATCCGCTATAATTTTTTTAGAATTAAAATTTAAGAAAAAGGATATTATTCTCCAACTTTTAACATTTATTTTCGAATAAATCTTGATTTTTATTAACTTAGAAAATCAAAAATATTTAGGAATACTAATGGAAACTCTTGAAAATTATTTTGGCAAATTCAGACAAAACATCATCGGATTAAATCATACTTTCAACTCGCCATTCGGGGAAAAAGAAATTGTTTACGCAGACTGGGTAGCAAGCGGAAGATTATATAAACCTATTGAAGAAAAATTAATTAATTATTTCGGTCCTTTCGTTGCAAATACGCATACGGAAACAACAATAACCGGAACGCTTATGACAAAAGCGTATCACAAAGCTAGAAAAATCATTAAACAACATGTAAATGCTGATGAAAATGATGTTTTAATTTTTGCAGGATACGGAATGACTGCGGCAATAAATAAATTCCAAAGATTGTTAGGTTTGCGAGCACCCGAACAACTTCAACCGCAAATTAAAGTGGAAGGCAACGACAGACCAGTAGTAATTTTAACTCATATGGAACACCACTCAAACCAAACTTCTTGGCTTGAAACTTTGGCGGAAGTTGTGGTTCTTGAACCTGATAAAAATGGACTTGTCGATTTAAATAAACTCGAAGAAGTTCTAAATCATTATAAAGAGAGAAAACTTAAAATCGGCTCTTTTACAGCCGCTTCGAACGTAACCGGAATTATGCCGAACTTACGACAAATGGCAAAATTAATGCACCGACACGGCGGCTTGTGTTTTGCCGATTTCGCAATGGCGGCGCCGTATATTGATATAAATATGCATCCCGAGAATCCTGAAGAAAAATTGGACGCGGTATTTTTCTCGCCGCATAAATTTCTCGGTGGTCCTGGTTCATCCGGGGTTTTGGTTTTTGACTCGGCTCTTTACAAAAGGAAAATTCCTGATCACCCAGGCGGCGGCACTGTGGATTGGACAAATCCCTGGGGAGAACACAAATACGTCGATAATATCGAAATGCGTGAGGACGGTGGGACTCCCGGATTTTTGCAAGCAATCCGCGGCGCGTTGGCAATCAAATTAAAAGAAGAAATGAGCGCAGAAAAAATTCTTGCCCGCGAAGAAGAATTGCTTGAAATCGCAATTCCCCGTTTTGAAAAAATGGAAGAAATTCATTTGCTTGCGCCTACAAACATAAAGCGACTTGGCGTGCTATCTTTTTACGCTGAAAATATTCACTACAACTTTTTTGTAAAAATATTAAACGATTTGTACGGTATTCAAACGCGCGGCGGATGTTCGTGCGCCGGAACATACGGACATTACTTGCTTCACATCGACCCGACAAGATCGCATCAAATTACGGACGAAATAAATAAAGGACATTTGGAACACAAACCAGGTTGGATCAGATTATCGCTACATCCCACAATGACAAACGACGAATTAAATTACATTCTCGATGCAATTGAAGATATTAGCAAAAATCACAAGAAATACATCAAGGATTACACTTACAATCCACACACAAATGAATTTACGCACAAGGATTTTGTTAATAGCGAAGAAAAGACAATTACAAAATGGTTTGAGTTTTAACAGAGAAAATTGTTTTTCCCTACTCTATTTCTCAATAAAATCTTCTCTGATAAATCCGCTTGTGTCAATTCCAATCGAGAGCCATTTTTCATTATCCAAAACGGCAAACTTCGCAGTAGCGCTCGCAAATGTTATTTCTTCATTTTCATCAGTTAATCTTGAAGCAAAAATTAATTCTTCTTCTGTTAAAGATTTTATCCACGCTTCAGCATAAACCTTTGTGTTGAGCTTCACCGCTTTGTGATAAAGAGTTTTAAGTTCAGTTGTAAGAACCTTCAAATTATTCATCCAGGAAGCAATTCCCATTGTTTCGTCCAGAACCGCGGCAATTGCGCCTCCGTGAGCGTATCCGGGTGGCCCTTGCGCCAAGTCGCCAAAAACTATTTCTGCAAAAACACGTTTACTTTCTTTATCAAAATAATATTCAATCTGCAAGCGTTCCTTTTCACTTGTCGAGACAAATGAAATTATTGATTTATCAATATTTACTCTTTTAGCATTTTTAATTTTTTCTTTAATGGTTTTCATCAACACACCATTTTGGTTCTGAAATTAATTTATCCAAAGACCATTTCAAATCTTTTGTTTTTTTATGTTTACGATTTTTGCACTCCTCAAAAATACAGAATTGGCACATATCTTCGCGACAATAATCCAAATGAATTTTTATCTCAATTTCCGGGAAATCTTTAGCTAATTCCTCTCGAATAAATTCCTCGACATCATGCGATTCTCTTATCGTAAGATAATACGGCAGCACAAGGTGGAAATCCACAAAAAACTTTTCTGCTATCTGAAAATAGCGGAGTTCGTGAATGTCAATCCAATACGGACGGCGTAATTCAATTAATCTTTCTGTAATCTTCTCCAAAATTTTCTCATTCGCTTCTAACATCAATCCGCCGAATGAATGACGCATTAATTTTACGCCGGTAATAACAATGTTAGCGCCAATCAACAAAGCGATTACCGGGTCGAAAATTTTTATGCCGGTATATTTAACAAGAACCAAGCCTGTAAGCACGCCTGCGCTTGTAAACGAATCGGTAAGAATGTGCTTTCCGTCCGCTTCGAGAATTAACGAATTTGTTTTTTTACCTTTATGAACCAAATAAAAACCGAGAGCAAGATTTACTAATACCAAGCCTAAAACAATAAAAATTGCCGAACCGAGATTTTGAAGTTCCACGCCGTAAATTAATTTGTTTATCGCTTCGTAAAGTATCATTCCAGCGGCAATTACAATCAGCAAGCCTTCCATTCCGGCGGAAAAATATTCAATGTTGCCGTGTCCGTACGGGTGATTTTTATCAGGCGGTTTGGCTGCATAGTAAAGACTAAGCAATGCAAAAATTGTAGCAAGAATATGCACAACTGATTCCGCAGTATCCGAATAAACCGCGGCGGAATGCGTCATAAAATAAGTTATAATTTTTGCGCTGAATACAAGTATCCCGATAATTACCGAAAGCCAACCGGCGCGTAATTTTTCTTTCTGAATTAATGTTTTTTCATTTGCCATGTTCAACCGAAATTAAAACAACGTAATCTTGCTCGCGGAAAGTTTCAACGCATTTGTTTGCTTTTTCATAATCAGAAAAAATCGCGTAAACCGTGGAACCTGTTCCCGTCATTGCGGAAAACTTTGCGCCGCAAGATAGCAATCTTTCCTTTATTTCCGAAATGACAGGATATTTTGAAAAAACGTAAGGTTCGAAATCGTTTTTCAGAATTTCATTAGCGTTCTCAAATCCGGTAGCTGCAAAATTCAACACTTTCCCAATTTCCAATTTTTTCGAGCTATCCGGTTTTACATTTACAAACGCTTCTTTTGTGGAAATGTTTATCCCCGGATTAACAAGCGCAATAACGCCGTTAATTTTTAATTCAACCGTCGTTAAAATTTCTCCGCGCGAAGTCGCAAACGCCGGTTCGCTCAAAAGGAAAAACGGAACGTCAGAACCAAGTTGCAAAGCAATTTCTGCAAGTTCATTTTTACCAAAATTAAGTTCGAATAAATCGTTCAGTCCTTTCAGAACGGTCGCCGCATTCGAGCTTCCGCCGCCGAGTCCGCTGCCCATTGGAATTCGCTTTTCCAAATCGATTTTTACGGAAAATTTTTTACCGCTTATTTTTTCAAGCGCATATTTTGCCTTCCAAATAAGATTATCCGAACTGAACGGCAAATCAACATTGGACGAAAACCTGTCTTTTTCGCTTTCGGAAAAAACGAGCGTGTCGTAAATATCTTTCAGCGGATAAAATATCGTTTCGAGATTGTGAAAGCCGTCCGGACGTTTTTCTTTTACCAGCAATCCGAGATTTATTTTTGCGATCGACTTAAGAGTTAAACTTTTCAATTAAAAATTCCTTAATTGCTTTTGTGTGTT
>WGAL01000398.1 GCA_015494845.1 Melioribacteraceae bacterium | reverse complement strand
GGAGATGTGTATAAGAGACAGTTTTGAACCTGTTCGCGATTTTTCAAAATTGCCGATTCCGTTAAGGGTTGTTGCCGTGGATTTGGTTTCCGGCGATGAAATTGTTTTGGGTAAAGGCTCGCTTGCTTTTGCGATGCGTTCTACAATGTCGATTCCTACGGTTTTCAGTCCGACAAATTACAAAGATAAATTGTTAATTGACGGCGGCGTAATCAATAACTTCCCTGTTGACGTGGTAAAAAAAATGGGTGCAGACGTTGTTATTGGTTTAAATTTAACCGCTCCGACAAAAAAGAAAGAAGAACTTACCGATTTAATGTCAATTTTAAACAGAACTACGGACATCCCGAGATTTAGCGTTTTGCATAAAAACATAAATCTTGCCGATGTTTACATTCCGCAAGATATTCAAGGATATTCGGCTGGCGATTTCGAACCGACTAAAATCAAAGAATTAATCGTGCGCGGGAAAAAAGCCGCGTATGAAAATCTTGACAAATTGATTGCTCTCAAAAAGCAAATTGATAACGGCAAAGGGAAAATCGATTCAATAAACGTTAACGGAAACAAACTTTTTACTTCGACACAAATCGCCAAAATGCTCGGTTTTTACAAAGGCAAAAAATTTAATTATCAGGATTTTGATAAGAGATACAATTTCTATTCAAAATATCCGTTTATTAAATCGCTGGATGTTGATAAAAAACTAAATAGCCAAGGAAATTACGACGTAAACATAAACGTTGCGGAAAATCCTCATCCTCTTGTAATTGATTTTGACGTTTTCCAGGAAGGAAGACAACAGAACGCCGACGATAAAGTTTATTACGATATTTTTAAAGATATTAAAAACAATCCTTTGGATTTGCAAAAACTTACCGATAAAATAAATTATCTTTATTCGTTCGGTTATTTCAAAACTATCAGATATGAAATTTACAATGAAGGCGAAAATAAAGTACGACTAATTTTCGACGTGTCAACCGATTATATGAAAGAACTTTACGCTTCAATTCATTACGACGATTATTATAAACTTGTCGGTTTGGTCGGATTAAAAGTAAATTCCACTTTAATACCAGGTTTGCGTTGGGATTTACTGGGAACGTTTTCAGGAATTACATCTTTGCGTTCTAAAATTTCTTTTCCGAGCAGAACCTTAGACCAGATTTTTTATCCTTTCTGGGAATTTAAAATCATTAACCGCGAACAAGATTTATTTGGAGAACAAGCGACAGTTTCGGTTGCAAAATTCTTTTATAAAGATATGTTCAACAGAATCGGACTTGGAATTACGCCTTCAAAATTTTCAAATTTGGAAGTTGGCTATAATATTGAATGGGTGAACTTAAAACCTTCCGTCGGATTTACGGAAGGAGAAGAAGTAAATTACCACTTGAACGATTACTATGCAATTTTCAAAATTGACGCGCTCGATAACTTTAACTTCCCGCAAAACGGCGTTTATTTTCGCGGTAGCATTTTTATGAGCAATAAAAAGCTCGGTTCTCACTACGATTACGCGCAACTTTATTTATACGGAGATATTTACAAACGCTTTGGAATTCATGGTTTCCGGTTAAACGGTTATTATTTTGATTCATGGGGAAACGAGCCGTTCCCAAAAACTACTAAGATTATTGGCGGCGCGCGCTCATTTATTGGCTGGGAATACAGTTCCGCGCTTTTTGACAGAATTACGGTTATTCGCGGTGAATACCACTTGAATTTCCTAAAAACATTTTATTTGGATTTCTATCTGAATACAGCTTTTTATCTTGATTTCTTTTATAACAGCGAAGACATCCCGAACGTGAAAAATGTTTATTGGGGAGGCGGCATCGGTTTTACTTATGATTCGCTTGTCGGACCTATTAGATTTATTTGGGCTCTCGGCGATAATTCCGTGCTTGACCCGACCGAATATATTAAGCGCTTTTACTTTACGCTCGGTGTTAAAATCGGGGACATTTTAGAATTTTAATTGGAAGGTGAGTTTGTTAATTAAGTAGTGGACGCAAAATTTGCGTCCACTACTTATGATTAGAAATTATAATAAACCTTTGCGTAGACCATATCATTTTTATCGTATTGTCCGAATAATCCTTGATCGCCGACAAAAATGTTTGCTCCGAATTGCAAACTGATATGGTCGGAATAATCATACAAAATACGCGGACGAATTAAAGCGTCGTCGTAGTTGAAATCGTAATACATAAAATATTCCAAGGTCAAAGTCTCGTTCAAGCAAGAATAATGCGCGAGAAAAGTCGCCATATTGTTGTATTGTCCCTTAAACAAAGGCGTTTCGAGCAATTCGTTATCTTTGTAATCCATAATAGCTTTTTGAATAAACTGTCCGCTAAGATTAATATCCCACAATGTAAAATCAACTCCAATTAAATAGTGTAAATAATCTTTTTGCACAAGTCCGTTATCCACCATTGGATTCGTTGTTTGGAAATACTTGCCGAAATAATACGCCGCTTCACCTCTCAATACAAATGGTCCAAGCGTTGTGCTGAAACTTCCGCCAACGAGAGAAAGACGTTTATGTTCCGGCATAATTGTAACTTTTGTCGGAACCGGCTGTCCGTTCACCGGCGTAAATTCAACATCTTTTGCCAAAGCCGGGTCGTCGTCCCACATATACGCGCCCATTAATTCAAAATCAATTGCACTTGTAAGAGCCGAATATTTTAGGAAGAACTCGCTGTTTTCCAACGACGGCGTAACCTTTTCTTTCGAGCGGTCAACTACAACCGGCGGATTGTTTGGCAAAGAAATATTCGGCACAAAATTCGGATGCCAAATAGAACCTTCCGGCGCATAAACTGTTGGATTAAACACAGGCGTCCAAATCGCTTCAATAGTATGATTATCTGCTACGTAATAATCCAATTTTACAGCCGTAATTCCAATTCGGATTTCGTCAAATTCCGGCAAAAGAAATTCAGACAAATTTTTCGGCGAAACAATATCGGTAATAAAAACGCCGTCCGCCTTGCCCCAAATTACTTGTTGCTTACCGATACGCAAATCGAATTTGTTGAAATACATATCAACGTATGCCTCACGCAAATAGAGAACGAGAGAATCCAAACCGCTGTAATAGTAAAGCATCGGATTTACCTTGAACGCGCCGAAATCAGTAAGTTTCTCAAAATTCATATTCATTGTAGTTTGAGAAATTGTTAAATCGTTGCTGCCGTTTCCCGCCTTAACGCCGGCGTAATAGCGGGCGTATCCGGATAAATCCAAGTTTTGAGAAAAAACAGCAGCAGACGAAAGCATAAAAATTATTACGAATATTTTTCTAAACATTTTCTTCTCCAAATTTTATTATTTAATACCGCGTTTCATCATTCTTTGAGTGAACTTCGAAGCCGGAATTCCGGTGTCGATTTTAATATCGCTTAACTGCATTCTCGTTTTGTGGTTCTTTTGAACATTATTCATCTCAACATCGTCAATAATCCAATATCCTTTGATTTTATCGGCTTTATTGAGAGTAAGAATTTTCAGCAGTTCGCCGTCTTCGTCGTAAAATTCTTTTTTCAAACCGTACCATCTGTCCTTAACAACCCAAGTGATAGTTTTAGAATACATATAATCTTCGTCTTTCGGAACGCTTTCAACCACATAGCAATCCAATCCGTTAACTTTTTCCGTACGAAGAATTTTGTGCGTATCTTCGCTCGGCTTTCTGTCGCCCAAATCATCGTAGGTAAAATCAGAACCCATAAAATAATCGCCTTTGCTGTCGCTCGAAATTCTTTTGATTTTCTTCAACGCGGGAAGATAAATCCATTGGTCGTCGTCTTTCCCTTCTTCGTCGTAACTCCAATTCATAAACGAAGTGTTTTTAACATCCGCCGGCGAAATGAAAAACATAATTTTCTTTTCAACATCGCCGAAGTCGCGAATAAATTGCTTGATTTTACGCACGCGCTTATCGCCTTGCGAATTGATAAGCGTCATTGTAAGCGTCGCTTCCATATCGTTTCCCGTTGGGCGATCATAGACCTTTTGCATAATTTCTAGTCCGGTTAATTTTTGAGCAAACAAATTTCCGAACATCAAGAATGTTGCAAGTAAACCGAGATTAATTAACTTTTTCATTTTTTTTCTCCTTTTATTTTTTATAATAAACATTCGATTTGTAAAGCAATAAAAACATAATTGTCAGCGTTCCCAAAAAGCTGGTAAACATATTTACCGAAACTAGAAATCCGAGTTCGCGGTTCGGTGGGAAAACGGAAAACAGCAATACCAGAAATCCGGCGATAACAACAATTGCGTTAAACAAAATCGCTTTCCCAGATTCCGCCATTGTCATTTTAGAGGCTAATAATTTGTCGCCGAGTTTCGCGTTTACTCTGTATCTTTCAATAAAATGAATTGCGTAATCAATTCCAATTCCAACCGCGATACTCGAAAGCAAAGCCGTAGTGGAATTAAGCGGAATATCCAACCAGCCCATAATTCCGAAACTGATAACCGCAGTAACAAGTATCGGCATAGTTCCAATAACGCTTACCTTGAAATTCCTGAACATAATCAACAGCAAAATAAACACAATAAAAATCGACATTACGAGACTCATTATCTGTCCTTCCAAAATCAAATCGGTAAAGACAAGCGCCTTGTAGCCGGAACCGGCGTAATTCATTTTCACGCCGAGTTTCTCAAAATCGTCCTTGTACTTTTCAATCGCGGCAAGCGCACTTTTTGTGGCTTTGGAATTATCGCTTTTAAGTTGGAAGGTAACATTCAATTTTTGATAATTGTAATCGACTACCTTCGTTAAATTTTCCGGGTCGCCGGACATTTCATAAAGCAATAAATATTGCGCAATCAAATCTTGGCTATCTGGAATACGGTAATATTTTGCGCTGTCGGCGTGCATCACCATATTTATTCTATCAAGAAAATCAACAAGCGAAAAAGCGTTCCCCACAACCGGAACGTGTTTTACCA
>WGAL01000397.1 GCA_015494845.1 Melioribacteraceae bacterium | reverse complement strand
GTTCCTTTTTTATGTTAATCATATTAAACGAAGTAATCAGCATTAAATCGCCTGGATGAAGATTGTCGGCGACTCCGCCGGCGGCGTTAGTCAAAAGTATCTTTTTTGCGCCGGAGTTTTTCGCAATCAAAACCGGCAAAAGCGATTGCTCGAGCGAATAACCTTCGTACAAATGTATTCTGCCTTGGAAAACAATAAACCGCTTGTTTTTGTATTCGCAAAAATGAATGTAACCTTTGTGTCCTTCAACGGTGGAAACCGGATAATCCGGCAGGGTCGAAGTATCGATTGATTTTATTTTGTTTACGGCGTCGGCAAATTGTCCCAGACCGCTGCCGAGAACCAAAGCCAAATCGGCTTCAAACGGCGCTTCGGCTTTTACTTGTTTTAATAATTTCGAGTATTTTCTCATCAGTTTTGTCATTTTTCTAACGGGATTTTTTTCAACAATTTTTGAACGCGACGTTTATCTACGGTATTTTCCCAATAACCTTTTTTCTTAAAATAAGAACCGATAATCAGTCCGTCGGCTACTTCGTAAAATTTTTCAACGTTCTTTTCGGTAATTCCCGAACCGACCAAAACCGGCAATCCGACTTGCTTGACCGCGGCGACTTCTTCAATATCCGCTTCTTCGCCGGTGGTTGAGCCGGTTACAATTAGGCTGTCGCTTAAAAAGAACTTTGCCGCTTTTGCGGTTTCTACGATTGAAATATCCGAAGTTACCGAATGCGACGAATGTTTCTTTTTGATGTCGGTAAAAATTTTAATTTCCTCCGCGCCTATTTGTTTACGGTAGCGCAACAATTCCCCGGCGTCTGATTCTATAAAACCTTCGTCGGCAAGATGCCCAAAAACAAAACCTTCCGCGCGAATGTAATCAATTCCGGCCGAGTGCGCCGCGGCGAGCGCCGCTTTGTTTGCGCCGGCTAAAATTTGCATTCCGGTAGGAAGTTTCGTTCTATTTTTTATTTCGTATGCGATTATCGCCATTGCGGTGGAAATTTCGTGTCCGACTTCCCTTTTCAAATACGGAACGTCGTGCATATTTTCAATCATTATTGAATCAATTCCGCATTCGGCGTAAATCTCGGCTTCCTTAATTGCGCTCGCTAAAATCTTTCTGAAGTCGCCTTCGTATTTCGGCGTTCCAGGCAACGCGGAAACGTGAATCATTCCGATTATTTTTTTAGCGTCAAACTTCATTCTTGTGATGCTCGTCTTTGTTCTGTAAAACTAAATAAAATAGAACCAATCCGATAACATTCGCAAGCGCAAAAGCAAAAAACGCTTCGCCTCCCATTGTGATAATGTAACGGTCTAAAATTATTCCAAGCGTTCCGAACGCAATTAAAATAAATGCAATTATGCCTTTCATTTTTTTCCTTTTCTTATTTCTGTGATTGTCTTTCCGCCTTTTCCCCAATTGTCGGTTGAAATTTCTTCAATCAGAACCAAAATTGAGTCTGCCGGTTTGCCTAATGTTTCCACGATTAACTTTGTTACGCCTTCGATTAAAACGGCTTTTTGTTCCGGCGTCGAACTTCCTTCCGTCATTTTAATATTTACAAAAGGCATAGATGTAATCTCCTTTTTTATTATTTTATTAATTCAAAAGAAAAATATCGAGTTTAAAATATCAAATTGCAAAAACTAGTTAAAAGATTTGCGGGAACGAAATGATTAAAGCGGAAGAATTAAATAAGCAAACGCTTGACGAAGTATTAAAAAAAACTTGCGAAAAACACGCTGATAAAATTTCTCTTGCAAATGTAAAGGGCGAAAAACTAACTTATTCACAATTTCTCGAAAAAGTAAAAACGCTTGCAACTTTCCTAAATTCGCGCGGAATCGGAAAAGGCGACAAAGTGGCAATTCTTGCCGAGAACCAAATTAATTGGGGAATTGTTTACTTTGCCGTTACGACAATCGGCGCGGTTCTCGTTCCGATAATGAAAGAATTTCAGCCGTACGAAATAAAACACATTTTACGGCATTCGGAATCGAAGGCGATTTTCGTATCGCAAAAACTTTACGAAAAACTTGCGGAATTGGAATGCGAGTTTTTGGAAACCGTAATTCTTATCGAAGATTTTTCGCTTGTGCCGCCCGAAACAAAACCGGATTTGGTTAAATCGTTAATTAAAGAAGGGAAAAAGGAATTCCAAAAAATTTACGACAAAGCGTTGTCGATTGCAGGATTGAAAGATTTCGACATAAAAGAAGACGATTTGGCGCTTTTGGTTTACACTTCCGGAACAACCGGAAACTCAAAAGGCGTGATGCTTACGCACAAAAATGTTGTGTCCGACGCTTTGGCGACAAGCGAATTTGTCGAATTTGGAGACGACGAAGTTTTACTTTCCGTTCTGCCTCTATTTCACACAATGGAATCGACAGTCGGATTTTTAACGCCGTTGATTATCGGCGCAACAATTTACTACCTCGACAAACCGCCTACCCCGGCGTCGTTATTGCCTGCGCTAAGAAAAGTTAAGCCGACCGTAATGGTTTCGGTTCCGTTGATTATCGAGAAAATTTATCGCGGCAGAGTATTGAAAGAAATCAATTCATCGTCGCTGTTGAAATTCTTTTACAAAATTCCGGCAATGCGAAAATTGATTAACAAAAAAGCAGGCAAAAAACTTCTGGAAACTTTTGGTGGAAGATTGCGACTTTTCGCGCTTGGCGGCGCGCCGCTTCCCCGCGACGTGGAAATTTTTATGCGCGAAGCAAAATTCCCATACGCGTTAGGTTACGGCTTAACGGAAACTTCGCCGCTTTGCACCGCATCCGACGTTGACGAAACAAAACTCGGCTCGTCCGGCTATCCGATAAAAACTGTTTCATTACGAATCGACAGCGAAAATCCGCAAACTATCGAAGGCGAAATTCAAGTTAATGGACCTAACGTAATGCTCGGTTATTACAAAGACCCGGAACGAACCGCGGAAGTTTTTACTGCGGACGGTTGGTTCAAAACCGGCGATTTGGGCGTAATTGATAAAGATGGATATTTGTTTATCAAGGGAAGAAGCAAAAATATGTTCCTCGGTTCGAACGGAAAAAATATTTATCCCGAAGAAATTGAAATTGTAATAAACCAACATCCAGCCGTTGGCGAATCGCTTGTGGTAAATCGCGACGGAAAAATTTACGCGCTTGTTTTCTTAAATCCAGATTTTCTCGAAGACGAATATGGAATTTCCAAACACACGGAAGAAGAGACGAGAAAAATCAAAGAAAATTTGCTAAAAGAAATTTTTAAATACGTAAACGAGCGCGTGCCTTCTTTTTCGAAACTAAACGGAATTGAAGAACAAACGGAAGAGTTCGTAAAAACGCCGACGCATAAAATTAAAAGGTATTTGTATAAGTGATTTTGTTGGGTGAATGATTGCTTTTCTGTCTTGAAC
>WGAL01000396.1 GCA_015494845.1 Melioribacteraceae bacterium | reverse complement strand
TTGCGCGTAGAACCGTCGCGAAATACCGCGAGCAATTGAAAATTCCCGTGGCGAGATTAAGAAAAGAGTACAAATGATTTTCGATATTTTTTTAATAGTTCTCGGCGTCGCCGTATTCGGCTTTTCCCATTCCTATTTTGCCTCGCTTAAATTCAAAAGACTTTTGGTTAAGAAAATCGGCAAGAAAATTGCCTTCTACCGCTTCTTTTACAACGTTTTTTCCACAATAGAATTTTTCGCGATTCTTTACTTGGTTCCCAAAATAAATTACAAGATTTACGATTTGTCTTACCCTTACGACGTAATTATTTATTTTATTCAAACGATTGCGTTTTTCGCGTTAATTTGGACCGGATTAAGTTTTAATTGGCGCGAGTTTGTTGGAATAAATCAAATAATCAGATATTACAACGGAACGTACGAAATAGAGGAACTCGACGAAAAACCGGAATTCAGAGTAAGCGGGCCATTTAAATATATTCGGCATCCGTCGTATCTTTTTTCAATAATTTTTCTCGGCGCGCGACCTGTAATGGACGTAACTTATTTTACGTTGTTCGTAGCAGGAAGTTTGTATTTTATAATCGGCGCGTATTTCGAAGAGAAAAAATTGTTGGAAATTTACGGCGAAATCTACGCGCGTTACAAAAAGGAGGTTCCGTTTATGATTCCGAGAATAAAATTGCTTTTCAACAAGAAAATAAATTAGAACACGTAACTCAAACCAAACCGGTGAAGATTTCCAACCGTTGCGAAGGACGAAAACGCGTAATCTATTTGGTAACCTTTTACGTTTACGCCAAATCCGACGTTAAATCCGGCAAAGCCTTTTTTTGCACCGAGCGACATTTCCTCGCGCTTGTTGTTGTCGTAACCGAAGCGCAATTGAATAATGTCGCTGATTTTTATTTCCGCGCCGAAAGTCCATTGTTTTAGTCTGTCGGAAAACGAATCGTAATCGTCCGCCAAACGGTTTAGCGAAAAGTAAAATTTCAGAGGCGTGTGTTGAAGTTTTTTTGCGACGCCGAGTCTGACGTCGAGCGGCAAACTTTCTTTCGTTCCGGCGTAAGTGGAAAGTTGCGTTCCCAAATTAAGAACCGAAAAACCGAAACTCCACAAACTTTGCGGCATTTCGTAAAATAATCCCAAATCGAGAGAAAGCGCGGTCGAACTGTAATTGTCGATTCCCGAATAAATAAATTTCAGATTTGCGCCGTAATAAAAATTTTTATCGAGTTCGTTGCCGTATCCGACTGAAAGGGCGAAATCGTTTGCGCCGAACTCGCCCAGTTTATTGCCGTATTCGTCGGCGCGCGTAAAACTTCCGTAATTCACGTATTGAATGCCAAACGCAAACCTTCCGTAATTTTTAAAATTTCTTGAAACGATTAAACTCGCCGAATTTATTCCTTCGAGATGTTTTAAAAAGGAAAAGGAAACGGGCGTGGCTTTAAGTAAATTTATTGCGGAAGGATTGTAGAACACCGCGTTTACGTCGTCGTTTGCCGCAACAAAACTTCCCGCAAGCGCCGCGGCGCGCGGACTGTTATCCAAACGCAAGAAATTAAAAGAGGATTGCGGGAAAAGCGAAATGTTTATGAAAATCAATAATAAAAGTGTTTTACGCATAGTGATTAACTTTCTATTATATTAATAAACGATATTAATAAGAATATTTATTATTTACAAGAAAAATTCGTTACGAGTTCAGATTAGGCGGACAGAAAAAACTGGACATTGCGAGCGATCCCGACTTGTCGAGAGAACGCGGCAATCTATCACATTGGAAGCCTATGCTGAATATTCGACAGTTTGCCGCGTCGTCTTTTGACTGCGTCAAAAGCCTCCTCGCAAAGACGTGAATTTTCTTATTTTTATTTTTTACCGTTATTGCGAATCCCGATTTATCGGGATGAAGCAATCTGTAGGTTTGTTAGCTAAAGTTAAAATGTTTTGAACCATGATTCCCGTGATTTCATGATTATCATGATTTTTTCATTCCTTTATCCGACGTGGCGAAATAAAACTCTTCGACCGAACTATCTGCGAAAATCATAATTAATCATAAAAAATCTGCGCGCTATTTTTAGATATTTACTTCATTCAATTTTTCTACTTCCTCGATTTTCCTTACATTTACAAAAAAACATAAAAAAGAATTTAGATGTTAGGGCGAAATTATTTTTCGAAGTTGTTTTCCTTTCTGTTGATTTCCGTAGTTATCGCTTCTTGCAATATGTTTAACGAGC
>WGAL01000395.1 GCA_015494845.1 Melioribacteraceae bacterium | reverse complement strand
GTTTCCAAGATTAAGATTAAGAAGATTGCGTTACAATCCAATCGTTCGCGATATGGTAAGAGAAACTCACCTGAGAACGGACGATTTGATTTATCCGTTGTTTGTTGTTCCCGGAAGCGGAATTAAGAACGAAGTTAAATCGATGCCGGGAGTTTATCAAATGTCGATTGATGTTCTCGTAGAAGAATGCAAGGAAGTCCGCGACCTTGGAATTCCCGCAATTATTTTATTTGGCATTCCGGAACACAAAGATGAAATGGGAAGCGAAGCATACGACCCTGAAGGAATTGTGCAGCGCGCGGTTCGTGCAATAAAAAAAGAGGTAAAAGATTTGGTTGTGATAACCGATGTTTGTATGTGCGAATACACTTCGCACGGACATTGCGGAATTGTTAGAGACGGCGAAATTCTAAACGACGAAACCATTGAATTACTTGCGCGGGAAGCGATAACGCACGTTGAAGCTGGTGCGGATATTGTCGCTCCTTCAGATATGATGGACGGACGCGTGCAAGCAATCCGTCAAGGGCTCGACGCAAAAGGTTACGTGAAAACGCCGATAATGTCGTACGCTGTAAAATATGCGTCCGGATATTACGGACCGTTCAGAGATGCTGCTGAATCTGCGCCAGCGTTTGGTGACAGACGCTCGCACCAAATGGATATTGCAAATACCGACGAAGCGTTACGCGAAGCGAAATCGGATATTGAGGAAGGCGCTGATATTATTATGGTTAAACCTGCTGGTCCTTATCTTGATGTGATTCGCAGAGTAAAAGATAATTTCAACATTCCGCTTGCCGCGTATCAAGTTAGCGGCGAATATTCAATGATTAAAGCCGCTGGTAAGCTCGATTGGATTGACGAAGAACGCGTAATGATGGAAGCGCTAATCGGAATTAAACGAGCCGGTGCGGATATGATTTTAACTTACTTCGCAAAAGATGTTGCAAAATTGCTTAACAAATAAGGTGGTGAAATGAATTTTGATAAAAGTAAAAGATTATTCGAAGAAGCAAATAAAGTCATTCCAGGCGGAGTAAATTCGCCAGTGCGCGCATTTAAGTCCGTAAACGGCACGCCGTTATTTATTACAAAAGGCGAAGGCGCAAAAATGATTGATGCGGACGGAAACGAATTTATCGATTACATCGGAAGTTGGGGACCGCATCTTTTCGGACACAATCCCCTGTTTATAAAAAATGCTTTGACAGAAGCTCTTGAAAACGGAACAAGTTTTGGCGCGCCAACTGAAACCGAAATTAAAATGGCGCAACTGGTAATAGAGTTAGTGCCTTCCGTTGAAATGGTTCGAATGGTAAATAGCGGAACCGAGGCGACAATGAGCGCAATTCGTCTCGCCCGCGGTTACACAGGGAAACCGAAATTCATTAAATTCGAAGGATGTTACCACGGGCACGCAGACTATTTTTTAATTAAAGCAGGTTCGGGTGCGCTTACGCTCGGTGTTCCGAATAGTCCAGGCGTAACGGAAGGAAACGCAAAAGACACGCTTGTTGCCCGATACAATGATATCGATTCTGTTTATGATCTCTTTGACAAAAATAAAGATGAAATCGCCGCAATAATTGTAGAGCCAATTGGCGGAAATATGGGCGTCGTTCCCGCAAAAAAAGAATTTCTTCAAGCATTAAGAAAATTGTGCGACGAACAAAATTGCGTTTTGATTTTCGACGAAGTAATGACAGGCTTCAGAGTAGCCAAAGGCGGAGCGCAAGAAGTTTATGGAATTAACGCCGATTTAACTACATTCGGTAAAATCATAGGCGGCGGACTTCCGGTTGGCGCATTTGGCGGGAAAAAAGAAATTATGGAAACGCTTGCGCCGGTTGGGCCTGTTTATCAAGCAGGAACTTTGAGCGGAAATCCTTTGGCAATGGCGGCCGGCGTTGCGGCTTTAACTCATATCAAAAACAATCCGGATATTTATTCCGAGTTGGAAGAAAAAGCAAGTTGGTTGGAAAATGCATTCAAGGAGAATCTGAACCAGCAAAATAAAAATTTCGCGATGAATAGAGTCGGTTCGATGAGTTGTATGTTCTTTACAGAAACCGAAGTAACTAATTTCGACGATGCGGTAAAATCCGACACAAAATTGTACGCAGATTATTTCCACGGAATGCTAAAACGCGGAATTTATTTAGCTCCTTCTCAATTTGAAGCGATGTTTATTTCAACGGCGCACAGCAATGAAATGTTAGAAAAAACCGCTAATGCGCACTACGAAACCATGAAGGAGATTTTGGGATAAAGTAAGAAATTTTCACGTTCTTACGAGTGCCAACCTGTCGGTGCGTGGCTTAGCCGTGGCGGACTATCGAATATTTAGCTTTGGATTACTGAACCGACAGTCTGCCTAAGACGAAGCTTCGTCGCTTCTCTTCTCACAATAACGTGAGAATTATAATAAAAAAGCGGCTCGAGAGCCGCTTTTAATAATTTTTGCAAAAAAGAAATTTTATTTTATTCTTCTTTCTTTTCTTCTTCGTCTTTTTTCTCTTTTTCGTCTGTCGCTGTTTCTTCGTTTTCGGAAGCCGCTTCTTCAGTAGTTTCAGCTTCTTCTTTTACTTCTTCGGTTTCAGTAGTTTCCGCTGTTTCAGAATCAGAAGTTTCGGCGGTTTCTTCAACTTTTTCTTCGGTAGCTTCGGTTGCCGTTTCTTCAACTACTTCGGCTTTTTCTTCTTTCTTTGCTTTCGGACGGCTTACTTCTTCGCCCATGTTATAATCTACTAGCTCCAAAATAGCCATTTCAGCACCATCGCCGGGACGTTGTCCTAATCTGATAACGCGCGTGTAACCGCCATTTCTTCCGGCAACTTTTTCTGCAACTTCGCCAAAAAGTTCTTGAAGCACTTTTTTATCGTGAATTTCAGCCGCTACTAATCTTCTATTGTGAACCGTATCATTTTTAGCTCTCGTAATAAGCGGCTCAATAAACATTCTCGTAGCTTTAGCTTTTGCCACCGTTGTTTTAATTCTTTTATGTCTGATAAGAGCGGTTGCCAAAGCGCGTAACGTAGCTCTTCTGTGACTCGCTGTTCTTCCTAATTTATAACCTTTTACTCGATGTCTCATAATCTTACCTTCTCAGCATTAATTTTCTTCGTTTTTAGGGTTTAGATACTTATCTACATCCATTCCGAATTCAAGTCCGTAATTTTTGACGATTTCGGAAAGTTCCGCAAGCGACTTTCTTCCGAAGTTTCTGAACTTCAACAATTCGGATTCTTGCTTGCTTACCAAATCACCCAATGTTTTGATATTAGCAGTTTTCAAGCAATTATGCGAACGCACACTAAGTTCCAAATCGTCAACGCTTGTCAATAATTTTTTGCGAATTGCTTCAAATTCGGTATCTCTTTGAGGTTCTTCCTCTTCGACTTCCTGCTCAACGTCGAAGTTGATGAACATATTAATATGTTCTTTCAAAATAATTCCGGCGCTCGAAAGCGCTTCTTCCGCGGTAATTGAACCGTCGGTAGTAATTTCCAATGTAAGTTTTTCGTATTCGTTGCTTTCGCCAATACGAACGTTTTCCACTTTGTAATTTACTTTTTCAATCGGCGTATAAATTGAATCAATTGGAATTAAGCCGATTGTTTGGTCGTTAATTTTTTGCTCGCTTCCGGGGACATAACCTTTACCCAGACCGAAACGCAGTTCCATTGTAAGTTTTGCGCCTTCGTTCAAAGTTGCGATGTGCAAATCTTTGTTAAGAACCCCGATTTCGGAGCAAGCGGCATCCAAGTCGCCGGCGGTAAATTCATGTGGACCTTCAAGTGTAATTTCGAAGCGTCCGTTTTTCTTTTCGCCGACTTTCATCTTAACTTGCTTCAAATTAAGAATTATTTCCGTAACGTCTTCAACAACTCCCGGAACCGTGCTAAACTCGTGCAAGACGCCGTCGATTTTAATTGCCGTAAAAGCCGCGCCAGTAAGAGACGATAATAATACTCTTCTGAAAGCGTTACCAAGCGTTACGCCAAAACCTCTTTCAAGCGGCTGAACGGTGAAACGTCCAAATGTTGGCGTTGCGCTCGCTTCTTCCAAAATTACGCCATCCGGCATTTTGATATAAGATAAACTCATTTATTTCCTCTTCTTTTCTTACTTATTTAGAATACAACTCGACGACTAATTGTTCGTTAACATTAACCGGAATATCTTCTCTTTCCGGAATTTCATTAAACGTACCGGAAAGCTCAGCTTTGTTAACAGTCAACCACGGATATGGATTATCTTTTACTCTACGCAAAGTGTTGTGGATAATATCCATTTTTTTGCTTTTTTCTTTAACGGAAACCACGTCGCCGGGTCGCAGTAAATAAGAGGGAATATTTACGATTCTTCCGTTAACCATAAAATGTCTGTGCAACACCATTTGTCTTGCTGCTTTGCGAGAAGGAGCAAATCCCAAACGGTAAACAACATTGTCAAGTCTTCTTTCAAGCAATTTGATAAGGTTTTCGCCCGTTGGACCTTTTTGACGATTTGCTTTTGCAAAATAGTTACGGAATGGAGTTTCCAATACTCCGTATATTCTTTTGATTTTTTGTTTTTCGCGAAGCTGTATTCCATATTCCGAAAATTTCATTCTTCTTCCGGTTCCGTGTTGTCCAGGTGGATAATTTTTAATTTCCAACGGACATTTTTCGGAATAACATTTACTTCCTTTTAAGAATAATTTCTGCTTTTCTCTTCTACACAACTTACATACTGGACCGGTGTATCTAGCCATCTAATAATCTCCTAATTAAACTCTTCTTTTCTTTGGCGGTCTGCAACCATTATGCGGAATAGGCGTAATGTCTTTAATAGACATAATTTGCAATCCGGCAGTATTTAACGCTCTGATTGCCGCTTCCCTACCCGCGCCAGGACCTTTAATTAACACGTCAACTTTTCTTAATCCCAAGTCGTATGCTTCCTTGGCAGCCGCTTCAGCAGTAACTTGAGAAGCAAACGGAGTATTTTTTCTTGATCCTTTGAACCCGTTTTTACCGGCAGAAGACCAAGAAATTGTATTTCCGTAAATATCGGTTATCGTTACGATAACATTATTAAACGAAGCTTTGATATGAGCAATACCGTTTGCATCAACATGAATTTTCTTTTTCGTCTTTTTCGTTGATTTAGCCAACTTTTCAACTCCTTAAATTAAATTATTACTTCTTACCTGGTGCTTTTTTCTTGCCTGCAACGGTCTTTCTTCTACCTTTGCGTGTTCTGGCGTTAGTTCTTGTTCTTTGACCACGCACAGGCAATCCTCTTCTGTGACGCAAGCCGCGGTATGCGCCTATATCCATTAATCTTTTAATGTTCTGTTGAACCTCGCTTCTTAATGCGCCTTCCACTTTATGATCGGCCGTAATTATCGCTCTAACTTTTGCGATATCTTCTTCCGAGAAATCCATAATCTTTTTGTTTGGATCAATTCCGGCTTTTTCAAGAATTTTGTAAGCCGTTGTGCGACCGATTCCGTAGATATAGGTCAAACCGATAAATGCTCTTTTGTTCTTAGGTAAATCAATTCCTGCTATACGAGCCAATTCAAAACCTCCTCTTAACTTTTAACCTTGACGTTGTTTGTGTTTGGGATTTTTGCAAATCACCATCACAACGCCGTGTCTTTTAATTACTTTGCAATGATCGCATATCTTCTTAACTGATGCACGTACTTTCATTATTTATACCTATAAGTTATTCTACCTTTCGTTAAATCATAAGGCGAAAGTTCCACGGCAACTTTATCGCCCACCAAAATTTTAATGAAATGCATACGCATTTTTCCCGAAACGTGCGCAATAATCTCGTGCCCGTTATCCAGTTTTACTCTGAAATGCGCGTTGGGCAACGTTTCAGTTACAACTCCATCCACTTTTATTGCGTTTTGTTTCGCCATTACTTTCTCTAAACTCTGCTTAAAATTTCCGCTTTTCCGTCGATAATCGCTATTGTATGCTCAAAATGCGCCGACGGTTTTTTATCCGCGGTAACAATCGTCCAACCGTCGTCGGCAACAACTACCCGCCACGTTCCCATATTAATCATCGGTTCAATTGCGAGCGTCATTCCGTTTTTGATTACGGCGCCTGTTCCTTTTCTGCCGAAGTTAAAAATTTGCGGGTCTTCGTGCAATCTCTTTCCAACGCCGTGTCCGGTCAAATCGCGAACAATGCCGTAACCGAATTTTTTAATATATTCTTCGATTGCGTTGGAAATATCTCCTATCCGGTTTCCGACTTTCGCTTGGTCAATTCCGGCGTAAAGCGATTGTTCGGTCGCTTGCATTAATTTCTTCTTTTCGCCGGAAATCTCGCCGACTGCAACCGTAATTGCCGCATCACCGAAATATCCGTTTTTCTCCACGCCGCAATCGATAGAAATTATTTCACCTTCTTTAAGAACGCGGTCTTTCGGAATTCCGTGTACAACCTCTTCGTCAACAGAAGCGCAAATTGTTCCCGGAAACGGAATTCCGCTACCTTGCGAATAACCCTTGAATGCCGGAATTGCGTTATTACTTCTAATGTAATCTTCCGCAATTCTATCCAATTCCAGCGTCGTTATTCCCGGTTTAACGTAACTCTTACAAAGTTGTAAGGTCTCTGCAACAAGTTGAGAACTTTCGCGTATGTAATCGATTTC
>WGAL01000394.1 GCA_015494845.1 Melioribacteraceae bacterium | reverse complement strand
CCTATAATTTTTTTTATTTAATTCTCATCTCTTAAATTAGCCGATGAAAACAGCGTTTTTAGAAAATTTTACTTAGCGGAGTAATTACAATATTTTTGAAATATTGAGTATTAAATATAGTTAAAATTCAACAGGCGAGAAAAGCGCGGAATTAAAAAATCGAGTTGGTAGATAAAATGTAAGGAACGCAATTCGCCGAGGCGAATGCGTCCCACTAAATTTTAACATTTTATGTTCGTAGGACAACTCGCGATTTATCCCAACAATTTTTTACTTCATCAAAATCATTTTCTTTGTTTGAACAAAATTACCGGCGCGTAATGTGTAGAAATAAACGCCGCTTGGTAGATACCTTGGAGTAAACTGAACCGTGTATTTCCCGGGCGCTTGCTTTTTGTTCACAAGCGTAGCAACTTCGCGTCCGAGAATATCGTAAATTTTTAGTTGAACTTGTACCGCGACAGATTGCCGAGTCGCTTCGCTCCTCGCAATGACGTAAGTAATATTAGTTGTCGGGTTAAACGGGTTTGGATAATTTTGTTCAAGTTTAAATTCATTAACTAAATTATTTCCGCTTCTGTCGTCCACTCCGTTTGGACGGAAATTATTTAGTAATTCGGCCGCCTTGTCGATGCCAAGTGCTACCGATTGCGTACTTGTTTCGCCTTTTGAAAAATGATATGCGGCAATAATGTCAACCGGTTGGTCTTTAATTAACTCAAAAGGTCCGGTACTCAACATTTGGCGCTGGTCGCGTTCATTGGTATTGAGCCAGCCAATCGAATCATAAGGATTGCCGGAATACATAAAATGTCCGTCAATTGTCGAACAATCTTCGCCAAAAACTTCGCCGTATTCCCAATTGCAAGGGTCAACTACTTCTCCTTGCGGAGTTAATCCCAATAAGTAATTTCTCGCTTCTTCTTTATTATTTGGGTCTCCTTGCGTAGGATGACTGTTCATATAATGAATAAATCCGGTAACCGTATCGTTTACAGCTCCGCTTATTCGGGGAACTCCCAAAAGCTCGCCCATATTATTTGTCGCTTCGTCGTCGGGATTTCCGGTGTATTTAATTGGTCCTTGCAATAACGTCGTCATTACAACAGGCGCGCTTCCGCCAAATTGAACGTCGTCTCCGTAATTGTATGTGTATCCGCTTTGCGCCCGTATCGAACAACCAGTTAAATCATCTGAATAAACGCCAACGTCATTATCCGCCCAAAACCCAAAATAAACGTCTTTCAACGTGTCTGCGACTGTTCCTCTGTTTACAATAGAGTAACGTATATAATAAACGTTTTTATTTAAATCGTCGCCGTATTTTGTCCAAACGGTTTGTCGTATTTCAATACCTTGGGGAGAAACATCGGTAAATTTACGGTCTTCCGCAGGCACGCCGTCGTTGTAAACCGACCATACGGTTACATCGCCTAATATGTCGGGGCAATCTTCGTTTTCATCCCATTGTCCGTTCCCATTTAAATCAACCGGATTGTAAACGCCGTCGCCGTTGCCGTCGTAAAAATAAGCGCCTTTTTCAACGGCGCTACTCCAATTTTGCCACGATTCGCCAAACGGCGGGTCGGAAGCTTTCACGACATAAAACGCGGCGGAAGTATCGCCGATTGTTCCGTCTATGTAATCTACTATTCTGCTGCCGGAAGCCATTGCGTTTGACCAAATCTCTCCGTTCGTTTTTCCTGACATAAAAAAACCGCCGCTATACATTACGGAAATACTGTCAAATGTTGTTTGCAGCGGATACGCATCCGAAATTATTCCGTTGCTTCTTATTACGAACTGCGTGTTGCCATTGGTAAGAACATAAACATCACCGCCGGTTAAATCCTTATGTTGTTCGGTGTTTTTGGGATTTTTCACTTCGCTAGACAAAACGCGAGTTGAAAAGGAGAATAATATCAGAAACGAAATAAACAATGTTTTCATTGCCACAGTCCTTAACTTATTAAAATTTTTCTTGATAAGTTCTATGCCTCTAATATTTTCATCTGTATTTTCCTCATTTCATCAAAATCATCTTTCTCGTTTGAACAAAATTTCCACAGCGTAGTGTGTAGAAGTAAACGCCACTGCCGAGTTTTGAAGCGTTAAATTTTACTGAATAATTGCCCGGATCTTGTTTTGAGTTTACCAGCGTAGCTACTTTACGTCCGAGGGCGTCATAAATAGTTAATTTCACGTTTATTTGTGAAGCAATATTAGTGTCCCCTCCATTCGGAAGAACATATGTAATTGTTGTTGTCGGATTAAACGGATTTGGGTAATTCTGTTGTAATTGAAAATCCGTTAGTAATTCGCTTTCACCGACAATATCCGGCTTGAATGGCGTAAAATCGCCTGTAACAGTTATCGTATTGGAAGCGGAAGAATATGAATTATTTGATGATTTATATGCCTTGACATAGTAATAAGCGTAAAATTTCATTCCGCCTCCGATTACAAATTCTCTGTCTGTATATTCGTAAGTATTCGCATCTGTAGTCGCAATTAAAGAAAAATTAAGAAATCTCGGATTTATCGGTGTTTTACTAACGGCTCGATAAACTTTATAATGCGTTGGAGCGAAAGAAGTATATGGGCCCCAAACAATTTTAGGATGGTGTGATGATGCCTCAATACATACTAAAACATGTGACCAATAATTTTGTAAACCGCTTGTATTAGCAGTTTCTCCCTTAATGTCCCAGATTCTTACTACGCTTCCATTTTCCATTTCAATCCCAGGATACTCACTTGCTAATTCCATATGATGAAATATTCCTTCTGAATTATCAAATAAAACTTTGAAGTCAGGGTTATACACCGCACCGCCAAAATCACTATCTCGGGCATCAAGGTAAAAATACTTGTCAGGTTGTTTGGAGTTAAAAACTTTGTAGAAACCCAAACCCCAATAAGGAGGATCATTTAACCAAACGAAATTAAAACCGGGCCAATCCTCACTAGTAGTATCTGCATTCCCAATAGTAACAAGCGAATCCTCGTAAACTATTGGATTAGAGCTTATTACAAAATTTCCATTACTTAATTCCCAAACGCTTCCAATAGCATGGATATAATGAGTAACAACTTCATCATCTTCTACACCTAAAATACCATGCATAAATTGCATAGTTGGTATTAAATTAGAAGATTGTGAGAAAAGGGGAAAACTAAAGAGGATAAAAATAATGACAAAATTAACGAGTTTCATAGTAGTACTCATTTTTTGTTGCTAACTAGTTTGATAGTTAATAATACGTGTATTTTTTTTTAATTTCCCCATTGATTGAAT
>WGAL01000393.1 GCA_015494845.1 Melioribacteraceae bacterium | reverse complement strand
GCTATTATTATTCAAGAAAAAAATAAAATTAGTTCAAATTAGGGGATTTTATGAAGAAAAGTTTTTTGTTCTTAATTTCATTTTTATTTTTATTAAGCGTCTCGAGTTTCGGGCAATCAAGAGAATATGAGATTGGGTCATCTAATCTCATGCAAAGACCTCCTAATGGCGGATTTTTCGATTATTCAGACCCAACCGCGATTAACATTAAAGTTGCTGTTTGGGGATTTGTCAGATATCCAGGAAGATATATCATTCCTGAATATTCCGACGTTTTGGATTTAATTTCGTACGCCGGCGGTCCTACCGATTATGCTCACCTCGATGATTTGAGAATTTACAGAATTTTACCTGACTCAACCCAGACAATGATAAAATTTAACGTTGACGATATTTGGTGGGGAGATTCGCTTTCGACAAAAACGATAGATTTACCGAAACTTAAAGCCGGCGATATTCTTTCTGTTCCTGGTAGCCAAAAATATTATACGAGAGATTGGATAATGATGGGCGTGTCAATTTTATCCGTAATGATTTCATTAGCAATTTTGTTAACTAAGTAAGGGTGTTTTAAGTGGAAGATTTCAACTACAATAAATTTGAAGAAGGCGCATCTCTACGGGATTATTTAAATCTTGTTTTACAATATATAGTTCCCATTTCAATTATAACAATTGCCGGACTTGTCGTTGCAATTATTTACGCTTTGACGGCAAGGGATATCTACGAATCAACTACCACCTTAAAAATTGAAAAACCTACAGGCAGTATTTTAGAAGCTCCGCTTATGCCGGAGTTTTCCGATTTTGGGAACGACAGATTTATAGCAAATGAAATTGAAGTCCTGAAAAGTTATACTATCCGCGAAAAAGTAGCTAAAAAATTATACGAGCAGTACTATCAAATAAACGTCCCTGACAGTTTTTATTTAATATTAAACAAAGACTTTTTCGATACAGACACAGGCAGCATCTTATTAGACGTTTATGAACTTACCGAATTATTTGACAAAAAAGTTTCCATTGAGCAAAAACGCGGGCTTGATATTGTGGAAATTAGCGTTGAATCTCCATCAGCTTTTGAAGCCGCTTTGATAGCTAACGATTATGCGGACGCTTATAGAGAAGTTAATTTATCATATAATCGGCAACAATTAGTAGCTGTTCGAAAATTTCTTGAGAAGCAAAGAGAGCTTATGCTCCAACAACTCATTCAGTCGGAAAATGCATTAAAAGTTTATCAGGAAAAAAACGGTATTATTGAACTTTCGGAGCAAGCAAAAGCTTTAATTACTCAAATTACGGATTTACAAACCAAAGTTAGCGAAGCAAAGCTCAACTATTTAATTGCCGAGAAAAGCGTAGAAACGCTAAAACAACAATTAGCTCAACAAGACCCTAAATTAAAAGGCTATTTGGAAAATTTCGCAATTGAAGCTTATATTCAAGGTTTACAAGAACAAATTGCACGATTGGAAGTCCAAAAAGATATTGCAATTTCTCAAAAGAAAAATGACCCTGATTTAGCTAAGACAATTGCTGAATTTGACAAAAAAATAGCTGAGCTCAAAGCTAAACTTAATCAAAAGATTGAAGTTTACAAAGCAAGCATTTTTGCTTCAAGTCCTGATGAAGTTAAAGCTCTTACCCAAAAATTAATTGAAGAAGAAATTAATTATCAAGCATATAAAGCTTCTTATAACGAATTGAAAAAAATACTTGCCAAATACGAGCAAGAATTTAACAGTTTACCGACTCGTTCGATTGATTTGGCAAGATTAGAAAGAGAAAGATTGGCAAATGAAAAATTATATTTGTTAATCGAAGAAAAATATCAGGAAGCACAAATTAACGAACAGGCAACGCCAGGCAACGTCATTATTATTGATAAAGCCCGTCGCGCTCACAAACCTTCAAAACCAAACAGAAAATTAATTGTTTTAATTGGACTAATTCTCGGAGGAGGATTTGGACTTGGATATGCATTCGTTAGAAATTATTTTGACAATACCGTAAAAACACCTGAAGATATTCAAAAGAAAAATATCAATGTTTTAGCTTGGATTCCAGAAATTGAAGGACTGGATTCCGAAAACAAAGAGTTTGAATTCATCGTTGCTAAAAAACCAGACTCAATTCCAAGCGAAGCTTACCGCGCTTTAAGAACCAGAATTCTTTTCTCCAAATTAAAAGACAAACAAATTAAAAAGATATTAATTACCTCCTCCGCACCGCGGGAAGGAAAAACTGTTGTCAGTGTTAACTTAGCCGGAACATTTGCCATATCCGGTAAAGATACGATCTTAGTTGATTTAGATTTACGTAAACCGAGAACACATCATTTATTCGGATATGAAAAAACACCAGGCGTTACGGATTACCTCTTCGGCGATAAAAAGCTGGAAGAAATAATTAGGGATACATCTATTCCAAATTTAAAGGTAATTACAGCTGGTACAATCCCGCCAAATCCAGCTGAAATTCTCGCTTCTCATCAAATGATTGAGTTTTTGGAAAAACTGGAAAATGAGTTCGATTTTGTAATAATAGATTCTCCGCCAATTGTTGCAGTTACTGACGCAGAAATCTTATCCCGTATTGTAGATGCAACTATTTTAGTTGTTTCTGCAAACATTACAGAAATAGACTTGATGCAGAAAGCCGTGGAATTGCTTTCGCAAGATAACGATTCTTTTATTGGAGTAGTCTTGAACAGATTCAGTTATCGAAGCGGTTACGGCTCGTATTATAAATACTATTACTATTATTCAAGACCTGACTTAAATAAAAAAAATAATAATAAACAACTTAAAAGCTAATTAATGAAACGAGCCGTTGTTACAGGTGGCGCAGGTTTTCTCGGTTCGCATTTATGCGATAAATTAATAGCAAACAACATCGAGGTTGTTTGCATAGATAATCTTTTAACCGGAGACGTTTCGAATATCGAGCATCTTTTCGGAAATGAAAAATTCAGATTTATTAAACATGACGTAACAAATTTCATCCACGTTCCCGGAGAAATCGATTACGTTTTGCATTTTGCTTCGCCTGCAAGTCCGATTGATTACTTAAAATTGCCAATTCAAACACTTAAAGTCGGCTCGCTTGGCACGCATAAAGCTCTTGGTTTGGCAAAAGAAAAAGGGGCAAGATTTATACTTGCTTCCACCTCAGAAGTTTACGGAGATCCTGCAATTAACCCGCAACATGAAGAATACTGGGGAAACGTAAATCCGGTTGGACCGCGCGGCGTTTACGATGAAGCAAAACGCTTTGCCGAAGCAATGACAATGGCATACAACCGCTATCACGGCGTTGAGACAAGAATAGTAAGAATTTTTAACACTTACGGACCGAGAATGCGGCTTAACGACGGACGCGCTTTACCTGCTTTTGTTTCGCAAGCGTTGAGAGGCGAAGATATTACCGTTTTCGGCAACGGTTCTCAAACGAGAAGTTTCTGTTACGTTGATGATTTAATCGACGGAATTTACAAGTTGCTAATGTCCGATGAGATTTATCCGGTAAATATTGGCAATCCCGATGAAATTTCAATCAAACAATTCGCCGAAGAAGTAATCGAATTAACTGGCTCTAACAGTAAAATTGTTTACAAGGAATTGCCGGTGGACGACCCGAAAGTCCGTCGTCCGGATATTTCCAAAGCGAAAAGAATTTTAAATTGGGAACCGAAAGTGTCGCGACGTGAAGGTTTAATTAAAACAATCGAATATTTCAAAAGCAAAATTTAATTTACAGCAAATTCTTAATCTTAATTATCTCAGCAGCTATACTAATTGCAATTTCTCTGGGTGTTTCCGAATTAATCGGCAATCCGATTGGCGAATGAACTTTTTTCAACTTACCACGTTCAACGCCTTCCTTTTCGAGTAACTCAAAAATCGTTCCTATTTTTCGAGCGCTTCCCATCATTCCGATATATTTTACATTTAAATTGATTACGGATTTAAGCGCGGCTTTATCGGAAATATGTTTTGGCGTAACAATTACTACGTAACTTAGGTCGCTTTCGTCAATGTATTTTCCGCAATTCGAAAATTTATCGTTAACGATTTTATCAGCATCAACATTTTTAAGCGTAAAAAGATTTTTTCTCTCCTCAATTATAATTGTGTAAAAACCGAGAAAAGACAAAATTCTCGCAACCTCAATTCCCACGTGTCCGCCGCCGATAATATACGCTGTTTCCACTCTTCCGATAATTTCGAGATATTCGAATTCTTCTGAAAAATCTTTTTGCGTAAAAGCAAATTTCTTATTCAAATCAAATTCGGAAAGTAATTGAATAGAATTCGCCGTAATTTGCAGTAACTTGCGTTCTTTAGTTTTTACTGTGAAATGAATATCTTCTATTACAGAGAGAACTTCACGCGTGATTTTTTTGAAGATAATCGTTTGACTTCCGCCGCAAATCAATCCGCTTTTTAATTCGGTTGAATGAGGATCGTGAAAAACAGTAACAAGTTTTGAAAATGAGTTCTCCTCTAAAAAATTAATCGCGTCTTTAATTATTTTTGCTTCGAGAACGCCGCCGCCAATTGTTCCGATAGTTTTTCCGGTTCTTGAAACAACCATCTTAAAACCTTGTCGACCTGGCGAAGAATCGGAAGAATCTGCGACAACAACCAAAACGGCTTCGTCGTGTTCTTTCAATTCGTTTAGTAAAAATTCCCAGATTTCTAAATTGTTCATTTTACTCGGTTCTATATGCGATAAATGCGTTTGCCTGCGCGCTCGGCATAATTATCATTTCGTTAATATTCGCGTGCGGAGGACGAGTGGCGCAAAAAATTACCGCATCGGCAACATCCTC
>WGAL01000392.1 GCA_015494845.1 Melioribacteraceae bacterium | reverse complement strand
GGAAACCGCTTTCAATTGCCGGACCGATTCCTTCTCCCATATCGATTGTCGCTAATCCGGCAGCGTCTCCAACAATGAAAGCGTTGTCGCGCCTTACGTTTTTTACATTTGAGCGCAAATAGTACGAATAACCTTTTTCTTTGAACTCGTAATTTTTCACCAAATTTAATTTTTCTAATTTATTTGTGAAAACCGCCCAATGCTCGCGAATGTTTTTCCCATTGCGTTTCAGTCCGTAAAATGTTCCGCCCAAGCCTACGTTCAAATATCCGTTTGCTTTGGGAACATACCACGAATAACCGCGTAAATTCAAATCGCCGAACCACAAATAGCATTTCCCATCTTCCCAATCGTATTCGAATTCTTCTTCGAGCGCGACAATTTTATTTTCAAGAACCCGCGGATTTATCTCTTCGAAAAATGTTTTGAATACGGGACAATAAGTCCCTCCAGCTCCAATCAAATATTTTGATTTGAACTTATCGTCGATAATGTAACTACCGTTGATTTTCTCAATTTTTTCGACTTTGTGTTGAATAACTTCCACGCCGGAAAGTTCATGAAGCCAAAGGTCAAATTCGGTTCTTCTGATTGAAAATTGCGTTGTTCTTACGGGAATGCGGAATTTGCCGAAGTCGTAAATGAGCTTGTTGAATTTCAAAATTCCGTAAGGATAATTCTCGTGCGAAATCCCAAGCGTTTTGAAAATTTTTGGCGTAACCCAACCGGCACAGAGTTTTAGGCGAGGGAACTTTGCTTTGTCGAGAATCACAACTTCGCGGTTTGCTTGTTTAAGTTTTAACGCTGCCGCCGCTCCGGCGGGGCCGCCTCCAACAATGATTGTTTCAACTTCAAGCATCAGCAAATTCTACTGTTTGGTTGTTCGCGTCCGATGTGCGTGAAAACGATTTGCCAGAGTTGAGTTTCGCGCGAACGGAACCCGGCGGCGCTGCTGAGCAAATAAAAATCCCACATCCGTTTGAAACGCTCGCCGTATTTGTCTTTTAGCTCGTCCCAAGCGTTGTTTACGTTTTCGTACCAAGCCATAAGCGTTTTGTCGTAGTCCGGACCAAAGTTGTGCCAATCTTCCATTACAAACAAACCTTCCATTGCTTTGCCAAGTTGCGCAATTGAAGGAAGCATTCCGTTTGGGAAAATGTATTTTGTAAGCCAAGCGTTTGCAGTAGTTGCGCTGTCGTTTCTTCCGATTGTATGAACGAACCCGATTCCATCCGGCTTTAACGTTTCTTTTACAAGTTCCATATACGTGCGGTAATTTTTGTAGCCGACATGTTCCATAATTCCGATTGAAATTACTCTGTCGTACTTGCCTTTTGCGTTTCTGTAATCGTCCAGATGAAATTCAACAGGAAGATGTTTGTAGCGTTCCTTCGCGTATTCGTATTGATTTTTGGAAATCGTGTAACCGGTAACATGCACGCCGTATTTTTCAGCCGCGTAACCGGCAAACGAACCGAAACCGCAGCCGAGTTCGAGAACTGTCATCCCTTCTTCGATATTCAACTTTTTGCAAATTAATTCGAGTTTTGCCTCTTGCGCTTCGTCGAGATTATTTGCGTTTTTCCAGTAAGCTGAAGTGTAGTTCATTCGTTTGTCGAGCATGCGTTCGTACAAATCGTTCCCGATGTCGTAATGTTTTTCGCCAACTTCTTTTGCTCGCGATTGTTTTTGAAGATTAAACAATTTGGAACGCAACAAATGCCACTGAATTTTCCAGCTTCCTTTAATTTTATCTTCGAGTTTGGCAAGCGCAAGTTTGTTTATTAATTCGTCCATTCTTTCGGAATCCCACCATCCGTCCATATACGATTCGCCAAAACCGAGATAAGCATCTTTAATTACGCGTGTGTAAAATCTCTCGTCGTTAATTTGAATATCCCAAGGTTTACTGCCGTTAATTTTTACGCCGGCATATTCGAAGAGTTCTGTTACCACTTTTTTTGCATTATCAGAAGCCATACCAACCTCGCGAATTTGTTAATTCAAAATTAGTTAAAAATATTCGGAAAGTGAATTTGAAAGAAAGGTTTTTTATAAAGAGAAAGTAATTATTTACTTACTTTCTATTTTAACATATCCGCAAATTTCACTTCCACCTTTTTCACTTTCGGCGCGATTACAAATTGGCAGTATGGTTTGTCTTTGTGGTTCTCGAAATATTTTTTGTGATAATCTTCCGCCGGATAAAAATTCTTTAACGGCTCGACTGCGGTAACAATTTTTTTATCGTAAATTTTTTCTTTTTCCAATCGCGCAATTTCTTCTTCCGCGATTTTTCTTTGGTTTTCGTTTGTGTAAAAGATTACCGAACGATATTGTTCGCCGATATCGTCACCTTGGCGGTTTAAACTTGTGGGGTCGTGAATTGTCCAAAACACATCGAGAATTTCTTTGAATGAAACTACGCTCGGGTCGAAAATTATTTTCGCGACTTCTGCATGTCCGGTTGTTCCACTGCAAACTTCTTCGTATGTCGGATTTTCCTTATGTCCGCCAGCGTAACCCGGCTCAACCGAAATTACGCCTTTAATTCGCGAAAAAGCCGCTTCCGTGCACCAAAAACATCCCGCGCCAAGAACCGCGGTTTCTAAATTTTTATCTTTATTCATTTTGTTCCTCATCAATTTTATGAAATTTTCTGTCGCTTCAATTTTAAATTTCTCGCCGCTTCGCACAATCATATAAACCGCCAGATTTTGTTTTTCGGCAAATTCAAATCCGAGTTCTGACCCCATTACATCGATTGCTGTTGCGTAAGCGTCGGCGAGCGTACAATTTTTTGTGATTACAGAGACAGACGCTAATTTGTGCGTGATAGGTTTGCCCGTTTTGGGATTTATTGTATGCGAGTAGCGTTTGCCTTCATATTCGAAATAATTCAAATAATCGCCGGAAGTTGCGATGCTTGCGTCGTCTAATCTCACTGCGGTTATTACGGAACGTTTGTTAGGATTTTCAACGCCGACAAGCCAATCTTCCCCATTTGCTTTTTTGCCGCTTGCGCGCAACTCGCCGCCGATTTCCACGAGACAATTCCTAAAACCTTTTGAAATAAGCAGCTCGGTAACTTTATCAACGCCGAATCCTTTTGCGATTGACGATAAGTCAATGTAAACTTGCGGTTTGAGTTTTTTTATCGCCGGCGGATTTTCGCGGACTTTAATCAATTCGTAGCCGATGAAATTTTTCACTGAATCTATTTCTCTTTGAGTCGGAACAATTTCTTTTTTCTTATCGGGACCAAATCCCCAAAGATTAACAAGCGGGCCAACCGTAATGTCGTAATAGCCGTCTGAAATTCTCGAAACTTCAAGCGCGGTTTTAACCACGTAAACAAAATCTTTTGAGATAGGAAACCAAACTGTGTCGCGGAATTTATTGAACCGCGATATTTCAGACTCGGGAATGTAAGTTGACATTGCGAGATTTACTTCCGCAAGCGTCGAATCTATTTCCTTCTTTAATATTTTTTTATTGGGAACTTTGTCCGCAATCTTAATCGAATAAGTAGTTCCCATTGTTTCGCCGTTTATTTTTGTTATACTGGTTCTTGTATTGCACGATGCTAAAGAAAAAGTAAACAAAACAAGAAGCGGGAAAAGCGCGAGTTTGATTTTCAGATTGTTCATCTATTTCGAATTGATTTTTTGAAGTGAAATTGAGCGGGCGACGGGACTCGAACCCGCGACATTCAGCTTGGGAAGCTGACACTCTACCAACTGAGTTACGCCCGCAAAGATTAAAAACAACAAGCGAAAAATAAATTTAATACGGTAATCGCGCAATAAATTATTCTTCCTCTTTGTAGGTCAGCTCGACTTTAATCTTAAATTCCGCGCCGCTGAAAAGCGAATATTTAATATCGCTTATTTCGCAGTTGTAATCTTCGCCGACGAGCTTCGAGATTGTTTCGGCAATCTTTTCTTCCAATTCCGCAACGCTTACGGATTTTAGTTTGTTTTTAAGTAGTTTTTCAACGTTTACGTTTTTTTCTGACATATTATCCTCTCAAAAATCTTTTGTCAAATTTAGACGCCGAAAAGGGAAGTTTGTTTCACTAACTTCTAATCAATTTCAACAACTCTTCCGTTTTTTCGCGCATTAACGCTTCGTCGCCGCGCGCTTCAACGTTCAAGCGGATTAGCGGCTCGGTGTTGCTTAATCTTACGTTAAACCGCCAATTGTCGTATTCCACGCTTACGCCATCCAAATAGCTTACTTTTCCGTCTTTGTATTTTTCTTTGATTTCTTCGAGTTTCGCTTGCGGATTTTCAAGCTTCGTGTTTATTTCTCCTGAACACGGATACGCTTTTATCATTTCGCCTACAAGACGGGAAAGCGGCGCGTTTTCCGATGTCATTAATTGCAAAATCAATAAAAACGGAATCATTCCGCTGTCCGAATAATAATTTTCTCTGAAATAATGATGCGCGGACATTTCGCCGCCGTAAATTGCGTTTACTTCGCGCATTTTCGCTTTAATGAACGCGTGCCCGCTTTTCGATTCAACCGGAATTCCGCCGGCTTTTGTAACTACGTCTATTGTATTCCAAACAAGGCGCGGGTCGTGAACGATTTTTTCGCCGGGGTGTTCTTTCAAGATTGATTTTGCGAGCAAGCCGACAATGTAATAACCTTCGATAAAATTCCCTTTCTCATCAAAGAAAAAGCAACGGTCGTAGTCGCCGTCCCAAGCCACGCCTAAGTCCGCGCCGCTCGATTTTATCGCATCAATAGTCGTTTGGCGGTTTTCGGGCAAAAGCGGATTCGGAACGCCGTTCGGGAATTCCGGATCCGGTTCGTGGAAGACTTTTACCATTTCAATCGGAAGCGAATTTTCAATCGCGTCGAGCGCTGGCCCAACACAACCGTTTCCGGCGTTTACCACAACTTTGTACGGATTTATTTTTTTCGCGTCGTAAAATCTTTTAAGCGAGTCGATAAATTCGTTCATTATGTCGTATTTCGTAACCGTCCCTTTTTTCTCCGGATTTACGGACAAATCGTCGTTCAAAATCATTTCTTCGATTTTATCAAGACCGCTGTCGTAACCCATCGGAACGGAACCGCGCTTAACAAATTTCAATCCGTTATACTCCGGCGGATTATGGCTTGCGGTTATCATTACGCCGCCGTCCGCGTCAAGATAAGGCGTTCCGAAATAAATCATCTCAGTGCCGCAAAGTCCTAAATTCACAACGTCGGCGCCGGCTTCGTTTAAGCCTTTCGCCAAAGCGTCGGCAAGGGCGGGGGAGGATTTTCTAACGTCGTGTCCGATAACAACTTTTTTCGCGTTCAACAATTTTGCAAACGCAATTCCCACTTTATATGCGAGTTCTTCGTTCAATTCGGAAGGAACTTTTCCTCTAATGTCGTATGCTTTGAAACCCGGTATTTTTGCCATTTTTACCTCAAAATTATTTGCGAAAAATTTAAAATTAAAGAT
>WGAL01000391.1 GCA_015494845.1 Melioribacteraceae bacterium | reverse complement strand
GTTTATAATTGCTATTCCTCGACCAAATTCCTTTTTTGTTTCTTTTCCGAATTGATAAACCGCCGCGAAGATGTAGTTGCCAATTCTTTCCAGCGCGGAAATTCCGTTTCCAGACAAGCCGTTTTTTTCGTCGAACCTCAGCCATTCAATTTTCCTGTCGAACCGGTAAAGTCCGCCGTTGTTGTAATCCGGATTTGATTTTGTGACGAATTCGTTCGTTCCAATCCAAACATACTCGCGTTCGAAAAGCAACGAAGAAACCGAAACTGCTTCGCCTGCGTTCGGGAAATAATTTAATCTTCTGTCGTAAAAAATTCTGTTCTCCTTTTGTGAAATATCGGCAGTCAAATCAAGTTTATACAAACCGGCGTCCGTTCCCACCCACAAATTATCGTGCGCGTCTTTTTTCAGAACGATAATTGAATTCGCTTTTAAATTTTTCCCGCGCGTTAAATCGTAATCCTTAAATCTTCTTTTCCGTGCGTCGAATTTTGTCAGAAATTGAAATCTGCCAATCCACGCGATTTTTTTCTCTTTATCGTAATAAATATCGCGAATGTAGTTGCCCAATTGTCCGCCTTTTCCGAATTTCCGTTTTGTCCATCGCCGACGGCGTTTGTCATATATGAAAAGTCCGTCGATAGAACCGGCGTAAATAAATTTCTCTCCTATTGCGATACTGAAAAACAAGTCGTTCGAAAGTTTACGGTTCTTTGTTGAAAAATTTTTTATTCGCTCTTCTTTTACAAGAAATTGATAAAGACCGTTGCCTTCGGTAGCAATCCACAAATTGCCTTTTTCGTAAGCCAAATCGGTAACTTTAACTCCTTGCAAAAACGCTTTTATTTCAGGATTTTCCTGCGCGGAAAAATTTCCTGAAAAGGTAAAATATAATATTAAAATGAAAAGTTTTTTCATTTCGCAAATAAAATTTTTAAACATTAAATATAACGAATAATTGAGAGTAATTCTCGGCGAGCGAATTGTTGCGCCCAGCAAATGCAAATAAAAAAAGCCCTGCAAAAGGGCTTCTTCGGTTTATTGCAAATATTTGTTCAGTTTATCAAATTCTTTCCAATCTGTCGGCAAGCCGTAAGTCCGTTTCGGTAATTCCGCCTTCGTCGTGCGTAGTAATTGTTACTTTTACTTTGTTGTATGAATGAATTAAAATTTCAGGATGATGATTAAGTTTTTCGGCTTCGACGCCGATTTTAACCACAAAACTCAGCGCGTTGTAAAAATCGACAAATTGAAATTCCTTAACAAGCGAATTGTTTTCAACTTTCCAGCCTTCCAAATCTTTTAATCTTTCTTGAATTTCGTTTTCGGTTAAAACTGCCATTTTAACTCCTGCTATTTACTACTCTGAACTTACGCCGGAATTTTCTTCTTCCGGATTTTCCTTTTTACTATCGGAATTTTTATTCCGTAATTTAACAAAAAATATTTTATCGGAATTCTTTTTATGTTTTGCGATAATTTTGTCGCCTTCCTCAAACGCCCCGACTAACAACTCTTCGGCAAGCGGGTCTTCAAGATATTGCTGAATTGCGCGACGCAACGGTCTTGCGCCGAAATTCGGATTAAATCCTTTGTCTGCAATGAAATCAATTGCGCTTTTGGAAAGCTTAATCGAAATGCCTTTTTCGCGCAAGTTGTTTCGCAAATCTTCCGTTTCGAGTTCTATTAATTTTTTGATGTCTTCTTTTTCAAGATTTCTGAACACAATAATATCGTCGATTCGGTTCAAAAATTCGGGATTGAAGAAATCTTTAAGCGATTCGTTTACTTTATTTTTCAGACTTTCGTATCTGTCTTGCGCCGTGTTTTCGCTAAATCCGAATCCGCCGGTTGATTTGAGATTTTTAGTTCCGGCGTTCGATGTCATAATAATTATCGTGTTCTTAAAATCGATTTTTCTTCCGAGACTGTCGGTAACTTGTCCGTCGTCGAGAATTTGCAACAAAACGTTAAAAACGTCCGCGTGCGCTTTTTCGATTTCGTCAAACAAAACGACGCTGTATGGTTTGCGGCGAACGCGCTCGGTCAATTGTCCGCCTTCTTCGTAGCCGACGTAGCCTGGAGGCGCGCCAACCAAACGCGATACTGCAAATTTTTCCATATATTCCGACATATCAATTCGTATCAGCGCTTCTTCCGAATCGAAAAGATAACGAGCGAGCGCTTTTGCCGTTTCCGTTTTTCCGACGCCTGTTGGTCCAAGAAAAATAAACGAACCAATCGGTTTCTTTGGATTTTTCAATCCAGCGCGCGCTCTGCGAATTGCCTTGGTAAGTTTGACAACCGCTTCGTCTTGTCCGATAATGTGTTTCTTTAATTCATTTTCCATATTGAGCAATTTTTCGGATTCTTCCTGAATTACGCGCGTAACCGGAATACCTGTCATCATCGCGACAACTTCGGCGATATCGTCTTCCGATACTTCAAAAACCAATTCTTCGGCTTCTTTTTCCCATTCTTTTTTCGCGTTTTCCAATTCGTCGAGTAATTGTTTCTCGCGGTCGCGCAGTCTTGCCGCCTCCTCGAAATCCTGGCGTTGTACAACCGCTTTTTTCTCTTCTCTTATTTTTTCGATTTCTTTTTCGAGAATTTTGATTTCTTCCGGCACGTCGTAATGGCTCATATAAACACGCGAACCGGCTTCGTCAATTACGTCGATTGCTTTGTCCGGGAAATATCTGTCCGAAAGATAACGGTCGGTCAAACGCACTGCGTCTTCGATTGCGCGGTCGGTGTATCTTACGTGGTGGTGTTCTTCGTATTTGAATTTAATGTTTTTCAAAATTTCAATTGTTTCTTCCGGCGTTGGCGGTTCAACCATTACTTTTTGAAAACGTCTTTCGAGCGCGCCGTCGGTTTCAACGTATTTGCGGTATTCGTCAAGCGTCGTAGCACCGATGCATTGAATATCTCCGCGAGCGAGAGCCGGTTTGAACATATTTGAAGCGTCAAGCGAACCGGAAGCGCCACCTGCGCCGACAATTGTATGCAACTCGTCTATGAAAAGAATAATATCGTCCGCTTTTTCAAGTTCGTTCATCAACGCTTTCATTCGCTCTTCGAATTGTCCGCGGTATTTTGTACCTGCGACAAGTCCTGCCAAATCAAGCGTGACAACGCGCTTATTCATTAAAATGCGGGGAACGTCTTTTCGTACGATTTTAAGCGCGAGCCCTTCGGCAATCGCGGTTTTGCCCACGCCAGGTTCGCCGATTAAAACCGGATTGTTTTTCTTGCGGCGACTCAAAATTTGCGTAACTCTTTCAATCTCTTTTTCGCGCCCTATTACAGGGTCGAGTTTCCCTTCGCGCGCTAATTTGGTTAAATCGCGTCCGAAGTTATCCAATACCGGCGTGCGTGATTTTTCCGTTCTTTTCGCGGACGAGGGACGAAAAGGATTTTGCGAACCGGATTCGTACGCGCCGCCTCCGAATGAAGACTCGCCGCTTCCGTAAATTTGATTTAGTTCGTTTCTTACGTTTTCGTAAGTAACGCCGAATTGCATTAAAATATTCGAAGCGATGTTGTCGTCGTCGCGCAAAATGCCGAGCAATAAGTGTTCGGTTCCAATAATATTTTTACGGAAAACCTTAACTTCTATTTGCGTGCGTTTTAACACTTTTTCAGCTTGTTTTGTCAAAGGCAAATTTCCTATTGTAAGCGTGTGAGCTCCGCTTGAGATTGCGTTTTCAATTGCCTTTTTCAATTTCAGTAAATCAACGTTCAAATTGCGTAAAATTTCAACAGCCGTTCCTTCGCCCAATTTGATAATTCCCAACAGAAGATGCTCCGTTCCGATAAACTCGTGTCCCAAGCGGAACGCTTCTTCGCGACTGAATTTTATTACTTCTTGTACTCTTTTCGAAAAATTATATTCCATTGTTTTTTCTC
>WGAL01000390.1 GCA_015494845.1 Melioribacteraceae bacterium | reverse complement strand
AGACAAGGAAGAACTATATCTCCCGGAAGACTTTAAACTATTTGTTAAGAATGTGGTGATTCAAAATGAAGAATTGGAAAAGATGAAAATTAAAGTAAGAAAGAAAATAAAGAACCTACTAGCCCCATTTAAATTGGATTTGGAACATTTTGTCGGAGAGAAAAAATATACATTACCGTTTGATTTTGAATCGGAAGGAACGAAACGTTATTATGTTTTTGCGGGACTTTTAAATTTGCTAATTAAAGAAAAGAAAGCTTTCCCGATTGACGAATTGGGTTCTTCTTTGCATCCGGATTTGTATGAGCATTTTTTGTTGACGTTTTTGGCTAATGCCTCAAATTCTCAAATTATTGCCACAACTCATAACAGAGAAATTTTAAATGACAAAAATTTAATAAGAGACGATGCTCTTTGGATTACCGACAAAAGAAAAGATGCTTCCACCGAGCTTTACTCTTTTGCTGATTTTGATTTCTCGGTTATTGGTGATACGACCAGATTGAATGCTTACAAGAGCGGTAAACTTGGCGGTATTCCTAATGTAAGTGATTATTATTTGGACTTGGAGTGATGAGAAGAAAAAGTAGAACATGGAGAGAGAATTTTCTTATTGTTGTTGACGGCGAAACAGAAGTTTGGTATTTTCAAATGCTTCGAAGAAATGAAAAGAATCTACAGGTTCGAGTTGAGCCAAAAATTCCACAAAAAAAGGAATTTTCCGAACAATTTGAAGATGTAAAAGGTTATTCCAAAGATTATACAAAAGTTTTTTGGATAATAGATGTGGACGACATTATTGCAAAATCAAAATTAATGAAAAAAGGAAAAACGAATAAAATACAAATGCTAAAAGAAAATTTGAAGGAATTGGAGAAAGAGGAATATAAAAATGTTGTAACAATCTTAAATAATCCGTGTCTGGAGTTTTGGTTTCTTCTTCATTTTAAACAAACAACAAAATATTTCCCTAAATGCGGAGAAGCGGAAAAAGAATTAAAAACTCATATAAAAGATTATCAAAAAAATCGTAAATATTTTACTAAAGAGAACAATGATATTTATTCTAAACTAAAACCGCATTTATCTGCCGCTCTGAGCAATGCTCAAAGAGTTCAACGAAAAAATCTTGATGAAATAGAACAAGCCATTTGCGAAATGAATTTATTTTTTGAGACCAAACAAATAAAAAACGCAATTGGATTAGAGAAAAATTAACCGCAGTAGAATAAATAATTTCCGAAACCTTCCTCACAAATATAGAACCGAAATTTCCGGCTCTTTTATACGCAAACTTTCTTCATCAACTAACGAAACAATTTTCTTAATAACCGCTTCGACTTCGGAATCCGGACAAGATGCTCCTGAGGTAATTGCAATTTTTATTTCGTTTTTTGTGGGCAAATAATTTTCGGAAATTTTTACACTCTTTTCTTTTAAGCAAAAGTGTCTGATTTTATTTCGGCTCAGCAATTCGTTTTTGTCTTTTATAAAATAAGTTTTGAATTTGCTTGAAAGCAATTCGTATAAGTGCGAAGTGTTTGAACTGTTGTAACCGCCTACTACAAGCGCCAAATCCGCGTCGGTTACGAGCAGTTTTTTTGTCGCGGTTTGGTTGTCGTTAGTGGCGTAACAAAGCGTGTCGCGGTTATCGGCGAAATGTTCTTTTAAGTTTGCTTCGCCGAATTTTTCTTTCAACGCATTTCGTAATAAGTTCGCTATTGCTTGCGTTTCTTCGGCGAGCATTGTCGTTTGATTTACGACGCCGAGCTTGTTTAAGTGAACCTCGGGATTGAAACCGCGGGAGTATTTGTCTTTGAAAATTTCAAGAAATTCACCGGTTGGGATTTTACCGGCAATTTTATTCGCTACGATTTTCGCTTCGTCAATATTTCTTACAATTAACGACGGCGCGCTTTCTTTAACGTGCGAAAACGTAGCGCGGGTTTCTTCGTGCAAATGCTTGCCGTGAATGATTATCGTAAAACCTTTTCTGCCGATTATTTCGGAACGGTTCCAAACTTTTTCAACAAACGGGCAAGTCGTGTTGTATTTTCTGTAATCAATTCCTTTTTCTTCAAGAATTTTCATCGTTTCGAGCGTCGTTCCGAACGCCGGAATGATTACGATATCGTCGCGGGTAATTTCATTCCACGTAATAAACTGGTTGCCGAGCGCGTCTTGAATGAAGTTAATTCCTTGTTCGCGCAAGTCGTCGTTTACTTCGGGATTGTGTATCATTTCGCTTAAAAGGTAAATTCGTTTACCAGGGTTTTCGTTCAACGCTTTGTATGCGATTTCAATTGCGTTTTGGACGCCGAAACAAAAGCCGAAATGCCGCGCAATGTAAAATTTTACTTTGCCGAAATCAAGCAACGTCGGCGAAAAATCCTCTTTTCTTTTGTCAGCATAGCGACGGAAATTTTTTATTTTTGAAATTAATTCGCTTGTAAAATAATCCGGTATTTCAAAACTTCTCATTATTGCCTTTAACGAATGATTGAAAAAGTAAATTTGCGTAAATTTTCATTATATTCACAGTTTAAAAATTTACGGACTGAAAAAATGGATTTTATTGAAAAATTAAAAGAAATAAAAGAGAAATACGAAGAAATCAACGCCGAGCTTTCTAATCCTGAGGTAGTTTCAGACCAGAAAAAATTAATTGAACTCAGCAAAAAACGAAGTGAACTTGAAGAGATTGTTAAAGCTTACGACGAATACGAAACGGTTCTTAAAAATATTGAGGGAAACAAAGAGATAATAAATTCCGACGAGGACGAAGAATTTAAGGAACTTGCCGAAGCGGAACTCGACGAATTGGAAGAAAAGAAAACCGAGCTCGAAGAAAAAATAAAAATTTTGCTTATTCCGAAAGACCCTGACGACGACAAAGACGTTATTCTCGAAATCAGAGCAGGAACCGGCGGGGAAGAGGCGGGACTCTTTGCGGCTGATTTGTTGAGAATGTACACGCGTTTTGCCGAAAGACAAGGTTGGAAATACGAAATTATCGATTTGAGCGAAGTCGGCGGAATGGGCGGAATTAAGGAAGTCGTTCTTTCGGTTACCGGCGCAGGCGTTTACGGCGATTTGAAATTCGAGAGCGGCGTGCATCGCGTTCAGCGCGTTCCGGCAACGGAAGCAAGCGGAAGATTGCACACGTCTGCGGCGTCCGTTGTTGTTATGCCGGAAGCCGAAGACGTTCACATCGACATAAATCAAAACGATTTGAAAATCGACGTTTTCAGAAGCGGCGGTGCAGGCGGACAAAACGTAAACAAAGTGGAAACCGCAATTCGCATCACGCACATTCCTACCGGCATTGTCGTTCAGTGTCAAGACGAACGTTCGCAATTGAAGAACCGCCAAAAAGCGATGAAGGTTTTAATGGCGCGGCTTTACGACCTTGAACAGCAAAAGCAACAAAAGGAAATCGCGCAAACGCGTAAATCGATGGTTCGCACAGGCGACAGAAGCGAAAAAATCAGAACATACAATTTTCCGCAGAACCGCGTTACCGACCACAGAATAGGTTTGACGCTTTACAACCTTTCTAATATTATGGACGGCGATCTGTTGGAACTAATCGAAAAGTTAAAACTCGCCGACAGAACCGAGAAACTTAAAGCAGGTTTGGATTAACCGTGAAAAGTCGCGAATTACTATTTCTAAAAAAGTAAGGGACGCAAAATTTGCGTCCCCAACCAGAATTAATTGTAAATTTTTCTGGGAAATAACTATTCCGCGATTTACTCTTTTTCGCGAACAATAAAGAAGCCGTCGCTTCCTTTCCTTTGATATAAAGGCATTAAAATGTAGCCGCTATACGGACTTGTAATTTTCGAATTATTTTGAACGGCTAAGAATTCGGATTTTTTAATCGGTTTGAAATTAAAGTAACCTTTATTCATACGGAAATTGTAATAGTCTTCGAGTTTGTGCCGGTAAACCAATTCCAAATGATGCGGATAATTATCTGAAATTTCCTTTAACAATTCTCTCCCTTTTTTCACTTTTCCCAATTCCGGCGAAATAAATTCGGCGTATGCCAAACTGTGCCAAATACCGGCTTCGAGCGTAAGCGTCGCTTCGGGCGTGTTGTGTGTTCCGCCTTCGAAAACAAGCGCAGTCATTCCTTTATTCCCGAAATATGAAAGCGCCGTGCCAGGTAAAGTGTCGGAAAGTTTTTCAATAAACGGAACGCCGAACGATTTTGCGAACGCAACGCTTTTGTCGTTTGCCGCAGGAATACAAAAAACGCCGCTTTTTGCCGAGAATGTGTGTAGGTCTAAAAAGTAGCAATTGTCAAATTTGTTCTCGCAAATTTCGTTGGCAATCAAATGGTAGAGTTCTTTTAATTGAATGAAATCAGGTGTGGAATTACTTTCGGAAAAAATATTTTCGTCAAGCCACAAACGATTCAAATCTTTTTCGATAAATCTGTCGTTATGTTCGAGAGCCGGTAAGTTTCCTTTCAAAAAATAAATTTTCCCTTTTTGAACGAGCGAATGTTTTTTTAAATCCGGCAAAACATTTATTATGGCGTCTATTCCGCTTTTCTCGTTTCCGTGAATTCCGCCGATAATGATGAATTTTTTGTCTTCGTCTTTACCTATTATATCAATAATGTGCTGAACGTATTCAGTTTCCATATTTCCGTAATTTCCGTTTTTTAGATATGCGAAACTAATAAATTAGAATCTCTCAAACAATCTTCTGCTTAAATAAAAGAATTCCGTTTCCGTCAGCATCCCGATAAGTTTATTGTTGTAAACAACCGGCAAACTTCCGATTTGCGCTTTGTCCATTATTATCATCGCATCCTGAATTTTTTGCGAGGGTTCAATTGTTTCGGGATTTTCTATCATAACGTCTTTCACTTTTAGATCTTTTAAGTTTTGGTCGATTGTTAATTTTCTCAGAACTTTAAGCAAGCGCGTTGAAGTTACCAATCCCACAAAATTTCCTTCTTTGTCTTCAACCGGAACGTAACGTAAATTTTCCCAAATCATCATATCGGCGACAAATTCCACGATGTCGTCAGGCTGAACGGAAAGAACGTCCGTGCGCATAACTTCTTCCACAAGCAATTTGGAAGGATGCCAATGCGGCAGCTCTTTTATTCCGGGAATATCCCACTCGTGAACCGGAATTCCAGCTTTTTGGTTTTCAATTGTATCCATTGTAATCATAGTTAAAATTTCTTCTTTCGAAGCTTTGTTGTGAAGATTGTCGTAAACCTCGAGCATCCAATTAGAGCCGGTAGATTCCTTTTTTACGCGCTCTTCAATGATGCCGAGATATTTATCAATATCGTCTTTTGTGATGTTTTGATTTTCGAGCCCAGCTCGAGCAACCGGCAAAAGTTCGTTTAATATTAAATCTTTTATTGCATATCTTTTATGATTGAACCAAGTAATTTGACGGCTCATTCCGCTTACGGCGGCTACGTAGAAATTGGCTTTTGCTTCGTCGAAGTTAATGTATTTGGTAACGTCGTCCAATTGTTGTGAGTAACCTTCCAACAGTCCGAGCCAGAACGCGGCATTTGCCATTTCGTCAACAACTGTCGGTCCGGCAGGAAACATTCTCGCTTCGATACGCAAATGCGGTTTTCCGTTTGGCGAAATTCCGTAAACAGGTCTGTTCCATCTGTAAACAGTTGAATTGTGAACCGTCAGAGCTTTAAGTTGAGGAATGCCGCCGTTTCGGACTATTTCCAAACTGTCTTCGTCAAATTCTGCGCCAAGCAAGACACGGTAGCGCATAATGTCTTCTTTAAATAATTCGATTACGGATTCTTTAATCCAACTTGTCCCGAAAGTTACGCGCGGATGTCGGTCGCGGATGTGTTCGTTTGAAATTCTTGTATCAATTGCCTGTTGGAAAAGCGCTATTCTTGTTTCTTTCCACAATCTTTTCCCAAAAAGCAACGGTGAATTAACGGCAGGCGCTAACGCAACGCCTGCGATAGCTTGAGCAATATTATATTTATGTTTGAATTCGTCCGGCGCTACTTGCAAATGAATTTGAAAGCCTGTGTTCGCCGCTTCGATTAAGCCGCTACTGAGTTTTATATTAAGTTCGTCAATCCCAGAAATATTAATTAAAAATTCCTCGCCGCGAATTTCGCGCATTGTGTCAATCAAAGCAAAGTAGCGTTCGTATGGCGTAATTCTTTCGCGCTCAACGTCGAATTTTCTAACTGTCGGTAAAATTCCGGTTAAGATTATATCCGCTTCAAAATCTTTAGCGACGTTTCTTATTTTTTCCAAGTCGGCGGAAATTTCTTCTTCCATTTGAGAAAGCGCTTGATCTTGAAAGAGATAAGGTTTGGTGTTTGTTTCCAAATTGAACTGTGCAAGTTCAGGGCTTAGATTATCCATTTCCGCTTTTTCGATAATGGAAAGGTTTTTGGAATAAGGCTTGTAATTTTTATCCACTAGGCAAAGCTCCTGTTCCGCACCAATCATTGTAACGTCTTTTTCGAAAGCATCTTTGGATAATAATGTTTCGAAAGCCTGAACGTCGTTCAATAAGTTTTTTGTGAATTGAACCAATTCATTTTTCGATGTGGCAAATTTTACTTTAAAATCACCCATAGCGAC
>WGAL01000389.1 GCA_015494845.1 Melioribacteraceae bacterium | reverse complement strand
AGTTCAAATTTAGTGGCAAATTATAAATTCATGATTAATATAAATATGTATTATTTTATCCCTACCCCGACTTCGCTTTCGCGAAGCCAGCCCTTCCAAATGGAAGGGGAATTTTTTACAACGAGTTAAATTCCCCTCTCGTGAGAGGGGTGGATTCCGGCTGAACCCGACTTGTCGGGAGAAGTCGGAAGACGGGGTGTGGAAAATAAAAAACTAAATATAACTTAAAGCGACTTAAAACTTTTGCCACCGATTTTAAACTTGTTCCCACAAATATTTCTTGCTAAATACAAAATTTAACCTTTTATTTCGCGCTTATTTTTTCGATAATTACTACGAGTATTAAAAATTATTAATTACAACCGGGAAACAAAATGAAAAAAGTTTTATCAAAATTTCCGTTAATTGATTATTTCTTCATCACGCTCGGCTCGGCGATAATGGCTGTGGGAATCGGCGTGTTTTTAATCGACGCAAAAGTAGTGCCGGGCGGTGTTACGGGAATTTCCATGGCGATACATTATTTGACAAACGGAAAAATCCCTGTCGGATTTATGATTTGGCTAATCAATATTCCCATTTATTTTTGGGGAATAAAAGAACTCGGCAAACGTTTCGGCGCCCGAACTTTTTACGCTTTTACTTTGAGTTCGTTTTTTATCGATTTTTTCCGCGGCGACGTTCCTGGTTTTTCGTACGTTCGTTTGCAAGATTCCGCTGCAGTTCAAAATTTACTAAGTCACGATTTTTTCTTTCTGATTTTTATCGGCGGCGTTTTACTCGGCGGCGGCTTGGGAATAATTTTCAAATTCCGCGGAACAACCGGCGGAACGGACGTAATTGCCGCGGTTCTGCAAAAACGCTTTGGAATTAAAACCGGCATTGCGATGATGACGACTGATTTGATTATCGTTTCAATCGGCGGCGCTGTAATAGAATGGAAAAATCTTGCACCGCCGGATAAACCAACACTTGTGCTTGTTTTCTACGCGTTGTTTTTAATTTTTATTGCGGGAAGAATTGTTGATTTAATTATCGACGGTTTCGATTACGCAAGAAGCGCGTTTATTATTTCGGATAAAAAAAGCGACGAAATCGCGAAAGCGATAATCGGAAATTTAAGCCGCGGTGCAACCGCAATAAAAACAAGGGGTTTGTATAAAAACGTCGAGCGCGATATGATTTTTACCGTGGTTACGTTAAAGGAACTCGGCGCGTTGCGTGATTTGGTTCAAGAGATTGACCCTGACGCGTTTATGATAATCAACAACGTTCACGAAGTTTTAGGAAGCGGTTTCCGCAGAAGAATTTAATCTATAACTTTCTCGCCAAAGGAGGAAAAAGGTTAAAAGGTTCGGAAACGTAAAGTATGTTGGTTTAAAAGTTTAGGGGTTTAGCCTTCGACTGTTTAGGCAGTGTTTAGCGTCAGGTTGTCATTTCAATTAAAAAGAGAAATTTCGGGGAAAGAAAGAAGAAGCAAAAAATCCGCGATAGCGGAACTCGTTACTCGTCACGCGTCACTCGTTACTAAAAATCATGGTTTAAATAATCATGACTTAACTACTAAGCGCAGACGAGGCAAGCCGATAGAGGAGGATGTGACTTTTGTTATTTTTATTTACCGCTAAATTTGAACTTGCGCATTTCAAACTCGGAGACTTAATTCGGCAAACGCTTTCTTTGCCGCGTCCACAAACGCTTTAACTTTTTCAGGATTTTTGTTTCCGTCTTTATCTTCAACGCCGGTGTGGGAATCGACGCCATCCGGCTTAACTTTTCTAATTGCTTCCGCGACGTTTGCCTGCGTCAGTCCGCCTGCGAGAATTACAGGCTTTGCCGAAATTCTCGCAAGTTCCGCGCTTATATTCCAATCGTGAGTTTTACCGGTTGCGCCTTCGGCTTTTGTTTCCGGGTCGAATGTGTCCGTAATGAAAGCATCTGCGTAGGGTTCGAGTTCTTTTAATGTTTTCAGCAATTCGCGCGCGTTGTTTTGCTTTACCACAAGACTTTTAATTATTTTTAATTCCGGTTTTACTTCTTTCAGTTTTGCGAGTTCTTCGCGAGAAATTTCGCCGTGCAGTTGGACGATTCCGACGTTCAGAAATTCGCAGAAATCAATTATTTCTTTGTGGTTCGATAAATAAGTAATCAGAACCGGCTTTGATTTGCTTTTTATTTGTTTAATAATTTCGCGCGCTTCTTCTTCCGTCGTATCTTCGGCGTTAACGGTCAGACGAAGCGGAAAGCCAATAAATTCAACGCCGTTTGCAATCAGCATTTCCGCTTCTTCAAGCGATTTTACGCCTGCAATTTGGATTACATTTCTCCACATTCTTTTTCGTCTTCCTAATTTTTAACTTGTAGCTCGGCGAGAATATTTTCCGCGTGCGAATATTTTTCGAGTATCCAAAGAATGTAGCGAATATCCACGCCTATTGAACGGCTGTAAGATTCGTCCCAAGCAAAATCGTTTATCGTTGCTT
>WGAL01000388.1 GCA_015494845.1 Melioribacteraceae bacterium | reverse complement strand
GTTCAACAGCATCGGTAATTGAACCGTAAGTTCCACCCCAACCGATTACGAGTAAGTCAGCGTCTTCGTCGCCGGTTACTTCCAAATCAGGAATGAATTGCTGAATTTTCTTAACTTTTTCAGCTCTAATTCTGCACATTTCATCGTGATTGTCAGGGTCGTAACTTACATTGCCGGTAATGTTTTCCTTTTCCAGACCGCCGATTCTGTGCTCGAATCCAGGCGTTCCGGCAGGCGCCCAAGGTCTTACGAGATTTTCGTCGCGAGCGTAAGGTTGGAAGTTTTCCGGATCATCGGCAAATTTAACATCAATCTTTTCGAGTTCATCCGGATTAGGAATACGCCACGGTTCGGAACCGTTTGCGATGTATCCGTCGGTTAAGAGAATTACCGGCGTCATATGTTTAAGAGCAATTCTCGAAGCTTCAATTGCCATATAGAAACAATCGCTCGGCGTGCTTGCCGCAACAACGCAAACCGGCGCTTCGCCGTTGCGTCCGTAAACAGCTTGAAGTAAATCGGCTTGCTCGGTTTTCGTCGGCAAACCGGTACTTGGGCCGCCGCGTTGAACATCAACTATAACGAGCGGTAATTCTGTCATTACAGCCAAACCAACAGCTTCGGTTTTGAGCGCAAGGCCAGGACCGCTTGTAGTTGTAATTGCAAGCCAACCGCCGAAAGAAGCGCCAATCGCGGAAGTTACACCGGCAATTTCGTCTTCAGCCTGAAAAGTTACTACACCGTAATTTTTGTATTTACTTAAATATTGCAAAATTTCCGATGCCGGAGTAATCGGGTAAGAACCCAAAAACAACGGCAAATCGCTAAGTAACGACGCGGCTACAAAACCAACTGCCGTTGCCTCGTTTCCGGAAATATTGCGGTAGCGTCCGGCAGGCAATTTTGCCGGACGGATTTTATATCTCGTAGTAAATATTTCGGTTGTTTCGCCGTAATAATAACCGGCTTTTAACGCTTTTTCGTTAGCGTCAATAATTTCGGGTTTCTTTGCGAATTTTTGACGAATCCAATTCAACGTCGGTTCTAACGGACGATTAAACAACCAATACATTAAACCGAGCGCAAAGAAGTTTTTGCTTCTTTGAATATCTTTTAAGCTCAGCCCGGTATCTTTTAGAGCGTTTTGAGTTAATGTGGTAATCGGAACCTTATAAACATGGTAATCTTTAAGTTTATCGTTTTCCAAAGGATTACCGTCGCAATGCGCAAGTTTCAAACCTTTCGCGTCAAAAGCGTCAACATTGACAATAATTGTCGCGTGCGGTTTCAGATTTGGTAAATTCTTTTTCAGCGCCGCAGGGTTCATCGCAACAAGAACATCAGGCGAATCGCCAGGCGTGTGAATATCATTCGAACTAAAGTGCAATTGAAAACCGCTAACGCCGTAAATTGTTCCGGCAGGGGCGCGGATTTCGGCAGGATAATCCGGAAGTGTGTTTAAGTCGTTTCCGACAAGTGCGGTAGTGTTACTGAATTGACTACCGGTCAGCTGCATACCGTCGCCGGAGTCCCCGGCAAACATCACGGTAACGTCGCTGATTTCTTCAATTTTTTTTCCGTTTACTTCCTCAGACATTTTTAATATCTCAACAACTTGTTTAACATTATTTATTTAAATAGAACAAGGAAAAATAAATAAGATATTTTTCTCTTTCAATCTAATTATTTTATATTTTCAAGTATTTTCGCAAATTCTTCCGGCGGAACAAATCCTGTTATGCGATTAACTTCCTTTCCGTTCGAATCGAAAAACAAAATTGTAGGCATTCCGATTATGTTGAATTTTTTTCTAATCGCTTCGGTTTCCGGCGATGCGGATTTTGTCATATCGACTTTTAAAGCGGTGAAATCTTTCAACAGTTTAATTACTTTTTCATCAGTAAAAGTCATTCCATCCAATTCTTTACAAGGAATACACCAATCGGCGTAAAAATCGATTACCACTTTTTTGTGACTTGAAATCGCGTCATTAAATATTGCGTTGGAATAACGGCGCCAATCCGCTTCGTGTTTTTCCTCGGGAATTAACGCCCAAACGGAAATTCCCAACGCGGCAATTGCAAAAACGGTTTTGAAAATACGGTAACCTTTCACTTCGTTTGCAAGTTTATCGATGAACAATAAATAGAGCGAAACCAAAATCGCGAACACAGGCAAAACGTAACCGGAAATTGATTTCGGTAAAAGCGGAAGCAAGAAATAAAGCGCCATTCCGATTAAAATAAATCCGAAAATTCTTTCCACGCCGGTCATCCACATTCCTGCGCGAGGCAAACTTTTGATTTTGCCGGAAAATATTGCGAGGAACAAATACGGCGTACCCAAACCGAGAGCCATAAAGAAAAACATTAGAAAACCGTAAAGCACGTCGCCTTTTGCCGCAACGTAAGTTACCAATCCCAAAACGAATGGACCGATACACGGCGCGGCGACAATTCCCATAGTCAAGCCCATCATAAACGCGCCGATGCCTCCGGCTTTTGCGTTGCCGGCTTTCATCACCCAAGAATCGGGAAGTTTGAACTCGTAAACGTCGAACATACTTAGCGCAAGTCCTACGAGAACAGCGGCAACAATGATTATCACAATAGGATTTTGCATTAGCGTACCGAAAACCACGCCGCTCATTGCGGTTACTACGCCCACGACCGAATAAGTCAGCGCCATTCCCAAAACGTAAAGAACGCCAAGCATTGCAAGACGTTTTGTGTTCCCTTCGCTTTGACTTCCGAAATATCCGATTGTAATCGGAATGAGCGGATAAACGCACGGCGTAAGATTAAGAGCCAATCCGCCGATAAAAACAATCAGCAAACTCAATAAAATTCCGCTCGATTCAAGCGTGCGTTGAAGCGTCGATTTTTCTTCCTTTTGCTTAACTTCCGGTTGCGTGTAATTCAAATCAAGTTTGGCAAAAATTTCGCCGTTGATTTCGCTAATCGGCGTTTTGTTATCGACAATCGCAATATTTATCGTATCGCGCAAAGTAACCGGCGCCATACAAGTTGCGTTGTTGCACGCTTGGTAAGTAAACTCAATCGGAATTTTGTATTCGCCAAGTTCAATGTTTTCAGGCGCTTTGATTATCGCGCCTATAAATTCCGTTCCTTCGTAAACGGAAACCGGCTTATCCGAAAAATCGAACTTTAAGTTTTTCGCTTCAGGATATTTTATTTTCTCAACTTTGAATTGTGAGTTCTTAGGAAAAACAATTTCCGATTTAATTAAAAAATCTTCGTTCGGCGTGTTGGAATTGATATGCCAATCTTTCGCAATATCAAGGCGAATCGCAACTTTAAATTCGCCGCCACGTTGAATTTTATCGAACGATTTGTAAGTTTTAATTTTTACAAGGTCTTTTTTCTCGCCGAAAAGTTGCGCGTTGATATTCGCAACAAGAAAAGCGAACGTTAAAAAGAAGAACAGAATTTTTCTCATAATTTATTTCCTTTCAATTTATTTTTTATTTACGCCATCCTTGAACAATCGGGAAACGTCTTCCGTAACCGAACGCCTTCGTGGAAACGCGCAAAACCGGCGCCGCTTGGAAGCGCTTGTATTCGTTTAAGTCAATCATTCGCAAAACTCTCGCGACTGTTTTTTCGTCGCCGATTTCCGAAACGATTTCGTCAAATTCTTTGTATTCTTCAAGATAGCGATGAAGAATTGCGTCCAGTTTATCGTAAGGCGGAAGCGTATCCTGATCGACTTGTCCGGGTTTTAATTCGGCGGACGGCGGTTTTGAGATTATTTCTTTCGGAATAATTTCTTTTTCACGATTAATGTATTCTGCCAATTTGTAAACTTCAGTTTTGTAAACATCGCCAATTACCAATAGCGCGCCGTTCATATCGCCGTAAAGCGTAGCGTAACCAACGGAAAGTTCTGATTTATTTCCGGTTGCAAGCAAAAGCCAATTAAATTTATTTGCAATCGCCATAAGTAAAAGTCCGCGAGAACGCGCTTGAATATTTTCCTCGGCAATCCCCGGTTCGGTTCCGGCAAAAACATCTTTTAATGTGTTTTCAATTGCGCCTACTGTTTCGGTTACCGGAAGGTAAATCGAGTTTATTCTCAAATTATCTATTAATTTTTTGGCGTCTTCAACGCTGCCTTTGCTCGAAATTTTCGAAGGCATCATCACGGCGGTTACATTTTCTTTTCCAAGCGCTTCGGTTGCAATTGCTGCAACAAGCGCAGAATCAATTCCTCCGCTTAATCCCAAAACAACTTTCTCAAATCCGGTTTTCCACATATATTCGCGTAACCCAAAGACGAGCGCATTAAAAACTTCTTCCTCAAAACTTTTTTCAAAATCAAGAACCGGTGCGTAATCTTTTTTAGTATCAAAAATAAAGAAATCTTCGGCGTAAGGTTTACCAAGCAAGACTAATTCGCCTT
>WGAL01000387.1 GCA_015494845.1 Melioribacteraceae bacterium | reverse complement strand
GTCTTCGATTGTGGAAACGAAAATTTTGCCGTCGCCGATATCGCCGGTTTTCGCGATTTGAATAATCGTATCGATTACAAGGTCGGCTTTATCGTTAGGAACGACAATCTCGATTTTCATTTTCGGAATAAATTCAATTTGATATTCGTTTCCGCGATAAGTTTCAGTATGTCCTTTTTGTCGTCCGTAGCCGCGTATTTCGGTTACGGTCATTCCGCGAATGCCCTCTTCAAGCAAAGCGTCTTTTACGTCGTCAAGTTTGAACGGACGAATTATCGCTTCAATTTTTTTCATATCGTTCTCTTATGTGTTTTTTCCGTGACAATGTTTGTATTTCTTTCCGCTTCCGCACCAGCAAGGGTCGTTGCGCCCGATTTTCTTTTCGACGCGCACAACCGGTTGCGGCTTTCCGCGGTCAGCTCCGGCGTCGCGCTGTCCTGCTTGCGGTTGTGCGCCAGTGCGAATTCCCATATTTGTCGCGCTGTCTTTTTTAACCGTAATTCCGCGCGGCGATTTTTTCCTCCGGCGTTGAATTTCTTCCGGTTCGTGCGGGAATAATTTGAAACTCATTGAAAGAGTTTGATTTCTGATATCTTCGAGAAGTTGCATAAACATTTCGAACGCTTCTTTTTTGTATTCCAACAGCGGGTCTTTTTGCCCGTATGCGCGCAAGCCGATTCCCTCTTTCAAATCGTCCATTTCGCGCAAATGCTCTTTCCATTTCTCGTCGATTACGCTCAAAATAGCAAAGCGTTCGATTCGCGCCATTAACTCGCTGCCGAGAATTTCTTCTTTCTCTTGGTAGAATTCTGTCGCTTCGTCTATTATTTTTTGTTTGAGTTCTTCTTTGTCGAGTTTCTCGAAATCGTCCGGCTCTATTTTTACGTCGATTAACAAATGGCTTTGCAACGCCTCGCGGATTGCTTCGCCTTCGGCGTTTTCGAAATGTTTATCGAGTAAATCGTCCACATAATCGTTCAAGTATTCGAAAATCTGGTCTTTCATCCGCTCGCCTTCAAGCGCTTTGCGGCGTAGCGAATAAATTACTTCGCGTTGCTGGTTCATCACGTCGTCATATTCGAGTAAGCGCTTACGAATGGCGAAGTTGTTTTCCTCGACTTTCTTCTGCGCGCGTTCAACCGATTTCGTAATCATCGAATGCTCAATCGCTTCGCCTTCTTCGAGCCCGAGTTTTCCCATTACGTTGGTAATTCTGTCGCTTCCGAAAAGTCGCATTAAATCATCTTCGAGCGAAATGTAAAATTTTGAATTACCAGGGTCGCCTTGGCGTCCGGCGCGTCCGCGCAGCTGTCTGTCAATGCGTCGCGATTCGTGCCGCTCGGTTCCGAGAATATAAAGACCGCCTTTTTCTTTTACGCCAGGCCCGAGTTTAATATCTGTTCCGCGACCGGCCATGTTTGTCGCAATTGTTACCGCGCCAGGTTGTCCGGCGTGCGCCACAATTTCCGCTTCGCGCTTGTGTTGCTTGGCGTTCAAAACGTTGTGCTTTATGCCTTGGCGTTTAAGCATCCGGCTCAAGGTTTCCGAAACTTCGACGCTTGTGGTTCCCACGAGAACCGGGCGACCTTGCTTTTGCAAATCTTTGATTTTTTCGATTACAGCTGCGTATTTTTCGCGCTTTGTTCTGTAAATTGCGTCGTCTTCGTCGATGCGCGCAATCGGTTTGTTAGTCGGAATAACAACGACTTCGAGTTTGTAGATTTCCCAGAACTCGCCTTCTTCGGTTTCGGCGGTTCCGGTCATACCGGCAAGTTTTTTGTACAATCTGAAATAATTCTGAAGCGTAATCGTCGCAAGCGTTTGCGTGTCGCGCTCGACCTTTACGTTCTCTTTCGCTTCAATCGCTTGGTGAAGTCCATCCGAATATCTTCTTCCGGGCAATACGCGTCCGGTGAACTCATCTACAATCGCGATTTTTCCTTCTTCCGTAATTACGTACTCGACGTCTTTTTCGAACAAAGTGTAAGCGCGTAAAAGTTGGTTTATCGTGTGAATTCTATCGCTTCGTTCGCTGTAAAGTTTGTAGAGTTCGTCCTTTTTCTTTTTCTTGTCTTCCGCAGTTAAACTTTCGTCGTTTTCAATCTTGCTGATTTCTTCGCCCAAATCAGGCAATACAAAAAATTCTTTTCCTTCGGACGAACCGGCGGCAAGTTCCTCGCGTCCTTTCTCCGTTAAATCGATTGTGTGTTGCTTTTCGTCGATTGCAAAATAAAGTTCGTCGTCGATTATGTGCATATACTTGCCGTTCTCGCGCAAGTATTCGAGTTCGGTTTGTTGCATTAACTTTTTGTATTCCGGCTCGGATAAAATTTTTGCCAAGCGTTTGTTTCTCGGGTAGCCGCGGTAAGCGCGCAAAAGCAAAACGCCGGCTTGCTTCTTGTCTTTCGGATTTTCGCTTTTAAGTAATTCTTCGGCCTCTTTCACGATGCTTGCAACGAGTCGCGCTTGTTTGTTTACCAAACGTTCGACGAGCGGTTTCATTTCGTAAAATTTATGGTCGTCGCTTTCAACAGGACCGGAAATAATAAGCGGCGTTCTCGCTTCGTCAATCAATACCGAATCAACCTCGTCCACGATTGCGTAATTGTGTCCGCGCTGAACGCAATTTTCTTTTGAGATAGCCATGTTGTCGCGCAAGTAGTCGAAGCCGAATTCGTTATTGGTTCCGTAAGTGATATCGCAAGCGTATTCTTTTTTGCGCTGTTCCGGCGACATCGTATTCAAAATACATCCGACGGTTAAGCCGTGGTATTCGAAAATTTTCCCCATCCATTCGCTGTCGCGTTTGGCGAGATAATCGTTCACCGTAACGAGATGAACGCCGCGTCCGGTAAGCGCGTTTAAGTACATCGGCAAAGTAGCAACGAGCGTTTTACCTTCGCCTGTCGCCATTTCCGCGATTTTCCCTTGGTGCAAAACAATTCCGCCGATAAGCTGAACGTCGTACGGAACCATATCCCAAGTAACTTTGTTTCCGGCGACTTCCCACGATTGCCCGACAAGACGCCGGCAAGTTTCTTTAACTACGGCAAACGCTTCCGGCAAAAGTTCGTTTAAAACTTCTTCGTATTTTTCGTCGAGTTCTTTGTTGAGTTTATCAAGCTTGTCGTAAAGGTCGTCGCGGTTTTCGTCGAGTTCGTCTTGCTTTAACTTTTCGTTTATTTCATCGATTTGCTTGCGTAAATCTTCGGTTCGTTCGTTAATAATTTGCTTGAACTCGACTGTCTTTTGTTTTAATTCTTCTTCGCTGATATCTTTTAGATTTTCCCAGCGTTTGTTGATTTCATGCACAATCGGCCAAAGTTCTTTAAGCGCTTTTGTGTTTTTATCGCCAAAAACTTTCTTGATTAAATTGGTTATCATTTATCTAAAACTCCTAAAATTTCCTAACAAATAAACATTAAAGGTAATTAAAGCGCCTTTGAAAAGCAATTTGAGGAGCGGATGATTGAGCGCAAAAAAAATTATCAGCGCTGTTCCAAATATTGTTACAAAATACCATCCGGAAACGGAATAATCATATTCGTGTAATTGGTCGGTTTTTTTGTTCTCATTTACAATTATTTTTACTTTACCCTTTTTTGAATGGAATGTGTAATTGCAAATCTAAATTTATGTAACGTGAGCGTCAGAGGCACGGCGTGTTTGTTCAGCAAGTTAGGGGGCGAAAGTTTTTGGCTTGAAACCGCCTCGGTTGGCGCATGGCGAAGCCGTGTCCGCTGCACGCGAGGTTAGCCTGACGACATTGTAGGAGATGGTTGGTTAAAGAGGGTAATCTCTTTCAAAAGCCGCTGCTTTGCAATTTCAGCATATTTAATGTCAATTTCTACGCCTACTCCCTTGCGTTTTAAAGCAAGCGCCTCAATTAAAGTGGTTCCACTTCCTAAAAAAGGGTCAAAAACCACGTCACCTACAAAACTAAAGAGCTTAATACACCGACGAGGTAATTCGCGAGGGAAGGGTGCAGGGTGCCCAATCTTCTTTTTGCTTTCCCCACTGAAAGTCCACAACCCGTTAGTCCATTCAAGAAATTCATCACGATTAATATCTGATTGACGAGAACCGTGCTTTTTCTTCCATTCGTCCTTATACAACACTACGATAAGTTCTACTGGTGCAATAACATAAGGAGCAGACGCTGACATCCAAGAGCCCCATGCAGTTCTTCGTGATATATTTCCCTCATTCCATATGATGGTTGCATGATATTTCCAGCCCACTTTTTGCGCTATAGTAGTGAGATCAGCTCCAACACTTGTCTGCCCTCCTTTATTTTTGTCTAAAGGAATGTTTAGACAAAAACGAGCCGATGGTCTGCTCCACCGGTAACAGTTCCGCATCCATTGTTCACTAAACTGTAAATACTCCTCATATGTAATTTTATCATTTGTAGAATTGTAATCTAGACCTACGTTATAAGGGGGAGAAGTTACTATCAAGTCAATAAATTCTTGATTGAACAAATCAACATCTAAACTTTCTCCCACAAGAACATAAATATCATCTTGCCGATGAAATAATTGCCCCTTGCTTTTTCTAACTACTTCGTTTAGAGCAACACTAGTCATTGACACGGTCTCTCTTCTGCAAGTTTCTCTAAGTCTCCAACAAGTTCCGCGATTGATTTTACTTTCTCGCCAGATTCAAACTCATCACGAGCCAAATATATCCCGTCTAATTCGTATTCCATTACAATTCGCGCTTTTCTGGGGCCATTTCTCCCAGATTTGAAGGAGATTTCGCCATCACGGTCCGGAGTAGCCATAAACACCCGAATATCGCGTGTGACATTACTTTCTTTCAGCTTGAGTTTCCAATAAGGTGTTTCTGTATATCGCTCACGAAAAGAATTCTTAACAGATACAATAGCCATAACTTCAAAAGTCGCCGGGCAATAAATTACAATATCTCCATCAGGCAGAAGCGAATACTCTCCAAAATTTACCACTATATTGCGACGGACACGGTCGAGCTCATCAGTTTTTGGCTCTTTCAACTTCTTATCGCTGGTAATCTTTAAATTGTGTTCTTCGCAAAATTCTTGCACTATTTTCAGTATGATTTTTTCCAAAGCTCCACCCACAACAGTAACCCAACCTTGCCGTGCTTGCGTTTCGCTGTCGTATTCCCCTTCTTCCTCAAAACGCCTTCTTTCTTTATCTAAAAATTCGCTTATTTTTAAATATGCATCATCTCCATGATTAGAAAGAAACTGCTCAAAGTCTGTCAAAATATCATGTTGGTCCATTTTATCATCCTCCCGAAATGAGTACAAATAGTCTATCACAAAAACATAAAAGTGGGCTAACTATTATTTAACCCGACGAAAACTAACCTTTGAAAGTTTATTAGCCCGACAATCTTAGCGTGCTAACATTCCTTTCTTTTTAATTGCTTTTGTCTTAACTTGTTTTATTTTAATTAATTACATCTATCTTTCATTTGTCTTTCGGTTTGTTAGCAAGAACAATTGTTCCGCCTAACAAACTATTATTTCATTCCGTATAATCAACACTTTCCTATTTTTCCCGCTTTATTATTTACCAGGCAATTATTAAAATACATAAGCGTTAATTGTAAAATAACGAATATGATTTATTTATTCAAAAGGAATTTAAATTTTTTTGACGCTAAATTGAACAAATTCAAATTTGGTAGCAAAATATAAAATCTTAATTCAACTAATGAGCACTTAAAAACTTTTGCCGCCGAATTTAAACTTCTGCTTGACTTTTGCCGTAATGAATAATCTTTTCTAATTTTTTCAATTTTCTTTTATTAATTTTATGAACCGGTTTAACGGACGAAAATGAATATTTTAATTTCAATATTGTTATTGCTTCTCGGATTTGCGTTACTCATTAAAGGCGCGGATTATTTCGTGGAAGGCGCGTCGTCGCTTGCGCGCAAAATGAAAGTTTCGCAAATCACAATTGGGCTTACTGTTGTTGCGTTCGGAACAAGTTCGCCCGAGCTGCTTGTAAATATTTTCTCGGCTGTTCAAGGGAAAGAGGAAATCGGATTCGGAAATGTTATCGGAAGCAATATTCTCAATTTATTGCTGATATTAGGAGCGGCGGCGGTAGTTAATCCAATCAAAATTAAACGGAACACGGTTTGGCGTGAAATTCCTTTTTTGCTTTTAAGTTTCCTTGTTTTGTTTTTCTTATGCAACGACGCTTACTTTTCCTCCGGTAATTCGTCAAGTGCGCTTTCCCGCTTCGATTCGCTAATTCTGATTTTTCTTTTCGTTCTGTTTATGATTTACGTTTTTCGCATTTCAAAAGTAGATGCAAACATTGAATTGGAAATTAAAGAATTAACGCTCGTTAAAACGATTGCATTAATTTCCGTCGGTTTGGCGGGATTGTTTCTCGGCGGAAAACTTGCCGTTGAAAACGCAGCGTTAATTGCGCGCGGTCTAGGAATAAGCGACAGAATAATCGCAATTACGGTAATTGCAACGGGTACGTCTTTGCCTGAACTTTTTACGACCGTCGCCGCCGTGCGAAAAAATAATTTCGACATTGCGGTCGGCAACGTAATCGGTTCGTCGATATTCAACGTTCTTTTTGTTTTGCCGGTTTCCGGATTTATTGCGCCGCTTCCTTACGATACGAAAATAAATTT
>WGAL01000386.1 GCA_015494845.1 Melioribacteraceae bacterium | reverse complement strand
CGCTTGCGCTTGGCGGATTGTTCGGAATTCTCAGCGTTTTGATTAAAAAAGAATTGTTAATCCCGATTCTCGGCGGAGTGTTTTTCCTTGAAACGGTCAGCGTAATTATTCAAAGGACTTATTTCAAATACACGAAAAAGAAATACGGACAAGGGAAACGCGTTTTCAAGATGGCGCCGGTTCATCATCATTTTGAATTGAAAGGTTGGGCGGAGCCGAAAATCGTAATGCGTTTTTACATCATCGGAGTGATTTTATTAATTATTGCAATGGCATCGTTTAAGGTTAGATGACAAAAGCAAATAAAATAGGGATTATCGGCGCGGGAAGAAGCGGAATTGCCGCGGCAAAACTTGCAAAACGGAAAGGGTTAATTCCGTTTGTAAGCGACGCCGGTTCCGTTGAAAAAAACGCGCAAGCGGCGGAAGAGTTAAACAAACTCGGCATCGATTACGAATTTGGCAAACACGAGAAAATATTCGATTCCGGTTTGATTGTGTTAAGCCCCGGCGTGCCGGTTTATTCCGAAGTAGTTAAAACCGCTGAAAATAAAGGCGTTCCTGTAATCGGGGAAATTGAATTTGCTTACGGCTTCTGCGACGCGAAAATTATCGGAATTACCGGAACAAACGGCAAAACGACGACAACGATGCTTGCTTCGCATTTGCTTGACGTTGCGGAAATTAAAAACAGTTACGCGGGCAACATCGGCATCGCGTTTTCCGACGTCGCGGATAAACTCGGCAAAAACGATTTCGTCGTGTTGGAACTTTCGAGTTTTCAATTGGATACGATAAAAGAATTTCGTCCGAACATTGCGGCGTTGCTAAACATTACGCCGGATCATCTGAACCGCTACGAAAACAAGTTTGAGAATTACGTCGCTTCAAAATTCAGAATTGCGGAAAATCAAACGGAAGACGATTATTTCGTAATAAACGCCGGCGACGAAACAATTCTACGCAATTTGCCGGCTGTAAAATCAAGGGTTTACGGCTTTTCGTTAAACGAAAGACTTGTAAACGGCTCGTTTGCCGAAAACGGAAAAATTTATTTTTCGGAAAGCGGAACGCCGGAAGAAATTTGCGATACGGAAACGCTTTCGCTTAAAGGCGAGCACAATTTAATGAATTATCTCGCCGTTACGGTTATTGCGAAAAAAATCGGAATTGAAAACGATAAAATTCAGCAAGCGTTTTCAACGTTTAAGAACGTAGAGCACCGGCTTGAATTTGTTAGGGAAATTAACGGCGTGAAATTCGTAAACGATTCGAAAGCGACGAACACGATTTCAACTTACTACGCTTTGCGCAGTTTTGAGTCGCCGGTTCGTTTAATTTTGGGCGGACGCGACAAAGGCAACGATTACAACGAAATTCTCGACGAAGTGAAAAAGCGGGTCGTTAAAATTTACACGACAGGCGAAAGCGCGGAAAAAATTCATTCGTTTTTTTCGGAGAAAGTTGAAACGGAAATTTATCCGTCGTTCGAAGACGTAATAAAATCGGCGTATCGCGAAGCAAAGCCAGGCGAAATTGTTTTACTTTCACCTGCGTGCGCGAGTTTCGATTTGTTTCCGAATTACGAAGAACGCGGAAAAACATTTAAGAAAATTGTAAACGGTTTATAATGAGTAAATATGCGGATAAAATAATATTAGGAATTTCAATAACGCTGATTATCGTAGGCGCGTTGCTTGTGTTTTCCGCAAGCGGTTCAATCGGAATCAACAAAGGCAAGGAAATATTGGATTATTTAATTCACCAAATTGTCGTTCTCGGTTTTGCTTCCATCGCTTTTTTTGTGGGATTTGTTACTCCGTATTATTCTTGGCGGAAAGCATCATTGATATTATTGGGATTAATCTCGCTTGCGTTAATTCTCGTTCTTTTCGCCAAACCGATTAACGGAGCGTCGCGTTGGTTTCGTTTCGGCTCATATTCGCTTCAACCGTCGGAATTTGCCAAAATTGTCATTATTCTTTACTTCGCAAGACTGACAATAAACTTCGGCGAAAAAATTAAAAATTTCAAAAAACTTCTTATCCCACTTGTAATATTGGGGTTCTTAATGTTTTTAATCGCTCTCGAACCGAATTACAGCAACGTTTTTTTGCTCGGAATAATCGGAATGACGATGCTTTACGTCGGCGGAGCGAGAGCCAAGCATATGCTTATTTTAGCGGCAATAGTCGGCTCGATTGTAATTTACGCAATGTGGGAATCGCATCACGGCAATAACAGATTGGCGGGATATTTAAGCGGCGACGTTCCGAGCAGTCAGGTTCGCGAAGCGTTAGTCGGAATAGGAAGCGGCGGATTGAAAGGCATCGGTTTGGGCGAAAGCCAACAAGCGAACTTGTTTTTGCCGGAAGCATATAACGATTTCATTTTCGCAATTCTCGGCGAGGAACTCGGTTTTATCGGGACGGTTGGCGTTTCGTTTCTTTACGTCGTCTTTTTCGTAATGTCGCTTATTACCATTAATCATATTAAGGACGAATACGGAAAACTTATCGTGTTCGGACTTTCATTTAATATTGTTTTAAGCGCAATGATAAATATGGCGGTTGTTCTCGGACTTGTTCCCACAACCGGAATCACGTTGCCTTTCGTCAGTTACGGCGGGAGCTCGCTACTCGTGTTCCTTTTTTCCGTAGGAGCAATTATAAACGTTAATGCGGAAGGAAAAATTCATCTTATACTACTGAAATGGTTAAAACGGATGAGAAAAACTGTTATACGAAATTATTCAGGATTGGATGACGGAACGTTTTAACAAATATAAATTTTTATTCGGAGCAGGCGGAACAGGCGGGCATTTGTTTCCTGCGATTGCCGTCGCCGAAAAAATTAAAGAACTAAAACCGGAATCGGAAATTTTGTTTTTGGGGAACGCAAATAAGATAGAAGGAAAAGCGGTTGAGAAAAACGGTTTCGATTTCAAACCGATTACAATCAGCGGCATTCACAGGGGCGAGATTTTACGCAACCTCGCTTTCCCGCTGAAATTATTGGTTGGAATGACGCAATCGCTCGCTACAAGTATGAAATTCAAACCGCGCGTTGTAATCGGAAGCGGCGCTTATGTTTCCGCGCCGGTAGTTTGGGCTGGCTCGGTAATGGGCGCAAAAGTAATTTTGCTTGAACAAAACAGTTATCCGGGAATTACAAACCGCTTGCTCGATAAAAAAGCCGACGTGATTTTTACGGCGTTCGAGGAAAGCGAAAAGTATTTTAGATTTCCCGAGAAAGTAAAAACCGTCGGAAATCCGGTTCGCGTTAATTTGAAACTTACCGGCAAAGCGGAAGCGAAAGAAAAATTGGGAATCGAAAAAAACAAAAAAGCGGTTCTGATAATCGGTGGTAGTCTTGGCGCGCGTTCGATTAACGAGGCGGTAAAAAATAATATTGAAAAATTCAATAAAGCCGGATTTACGCTTTTGTGGCAAACAGGGAAATCTTATTACGATGAATACAAGAGTTTGGAAAGCGAAAACGTTCAACCTATTGATTTTATTGACGACGTCGCGCTTTATTTTTCCGCCGCGGATTTGGTTCTCGCGCGCGCAGGCGCATCGACGATTGCGGAACTCGCGCAACTCGGCTTGCCGGCGGTTCTCGTTCCTTCGCCAAACGTCGCGGCAAATCATCAATACAAAAACGCGAAAGAACTTGCGGACAAAGGCGCGGCAATTCTTGTAAG
>WGAL01000385.1 GCA_015494845.1 Melioribacteraceae bacterium | reverse complement strand
TTAACCGGCGATGTTCGCGTTGAAAATGAAATTGTCGCTCTCCGCAAGGCAAATTATGATGTTTTTGTACTGTGCTTAAATTACGGTCAAAAACCGGCTTATGAAGAATTTTTTGGAGCGAAGATTTTTAGAATTCCCCTCTCTCTGTTTGCAAAGAACAAATTAAAAGGCTTAAACGAAACAATTTTTAATTTCTATCCCAGGTTTTGGACTTATCATATTCGAAAATTTATTTCCAAAAACAAACTTGATGTTTTGCACGTTCACGATTTGTGGATGCTCGGAGCGGCATTCCGTGCAAATAAAAAGTTTAAGTTACCAGTAGTAGCTGATTTACATGAGAATTTTGTTCACGCCCTTAATTATTATAAATATGCCAATACTTTTCCGGGCAACATATTAATTTCAAAAAAACGTTGGGCAAGAAAGGAAAAAGTATGGACGAACAAAGCGGATTTTATTATTACTGTAATTGAAGAAGCCGTTGACAGATACAAAAAACTCGGCAACGATGAAAATAAAATTTTTGTTGTACCGAACTATTTAAACATTGAAAATTTTAATTCGGACAAAATATTTGATGAAATCGCAAACAAATTCAATAATAATTTTACCCTAACATACATAGGCGGTTTTGACGTCCACAGAGGGATTGAAACCATAATAAATGCCATTCCGATTCTTGTTCCTAAAATAGAAAATCTTAAAGTTGTTCTGGTTGGAACCGGTTCTAATTTTAACGATTTAAAAAATCTTGCGCAAAAAATCGGAGTAAGTTCGTACGTCTCTTTCGAAGGTTGGCAAACTACAAGCAAACTTCCTTCTTATATTTACGCAAGCGACGTTTGTTTGATTCCGCACTTGAAATCCACGCATACGGATAACACGATCCCCCACAAGCTTTTTCAATATATGTCATTAGGCAAACCTGTCGTATCGACAAATTGTAAACCTCTGGAAAGAATTCTAACCGAAACTAATTCCGGATTAATTTATCCGTCAGGCAATCAAGAAGAATTAGCCGAAAGAATAATAGAATTATTTAATAAACCTGAGTTAAGAGAAAAATTAGGTAAAAACGGACAAACCGCCGTAAAAAATAAATATAATTGGGAACAAGCCTCCAAGCAACTTGTCAAATTGTATTCACAAATTGAAGCTCGCTAATGGATAACAAAAATTACTACGAAAACTTTAATTGGGAACAAGCGAAACTTGAAGAAAAATTAAAGGATAAAATAGATTTAGTTCGGAGTTTAATCCCGAAAGATGCGATAACAATCGCGGATGTCGGATGCGGCAACGGGGTGATTTCCAACGGATTAAACGAGCATTTTAACGTAGTCGCTTTCGTTAGAAGTTTTAACGCATTGAAATATGTAAAAACAAAAAAAATTAACGCTTCTGCGGACTATTTGCCAATTAAAGAAAATTCTTTTGACTTGGTTTTTTCAAGCGAAATGGTTGAACATTTGCCTGACGAAGTATTTTACAAAGCAATTAAGGAATTTAAGAGAATAAGTAAAAAATATATTTTTCTGACTTTCCCTAATGATGAAAATATCGAAAAACAATTAACAAAATGTCCTAAATGTGGTTACGAGTTTAATAAATCTTATCACCTTAGAACGTTAAATATCGACATCATAAAAAATCTTTTTCCGGAATATAAAATTTTAAGAACCGCCGAATACGGAATGAAAGTCAGAGACTACAATAAAATTCTCACAAAAATAAAACACAAGTTCACTCCTTCAAATTCTTGGATACCAAAATATTGGACGAAAAACATTTCACGTCAAACAATGTGCCCCAATTGTGGAAACAAATTTGAGATACCGTATAAATTTAATCTTTTGGCGTTTACGATTGATATGCTTAATATTCTTATTTCAAAAAAACGCCCGTATCAATTATTTATTTTACTTGAAAAAGAGGAGTAGTGTTTTCTAATCTCAAACATACATTCAAGCAAACCGCTATTTACAGTTTGGGAAACATTTCAACCAAACTGATTGGCTTTATTCTCCTTCCGCTTTATACAAATCCCAAATATTTAAGCGTTGACGATTACGGCATTTGGGTAACGCTCGAAGTAACAAGCCAAATATTAATTGGCGTTCTTGCATTAAATATGCCGCTTGCGATGCTTCGCTTTTCGTCTTCCGAGAAAAATTCCGGAAAAGCAAAATCGATAATATTTACCACTATTGTTTCCCTACTTGGCATTATTGCGCTTTCGTTAATTTTTCTGCTTCCTAATTCAACATTTTTTTCGCAATTGATTTTCGGAACAAAAAATTATTCCGATTACTTTTTCTTTCTCTTTTTCTACGTCGCTTTCGGCATATTTAACGGCGCACCGCTTAATATTTTAAGAATAAAAGAAAAATCGACGTTTTACGTAGTTGTTACGGTTCTGAAATTCACGGCGATTTTATTATTAAATATTTACTTTGTCGTTCAACTTCACGAAGGCGTAACAGGAATAATCAAAGGACAATTAATCGGCGAAGCTTTGCTTACCTTAATTACCGCGCCGGTTGTAATTTCGTCAATAAAATTCAAGATTGATTTTCACACGCTCGCTGAAATGTTAAAATACGGCTCGCCTTTGGTTCTTTCGACAATTTCTTCGTTCATCCTTTCTTTTGGCGACAGATACATTCTTTTGCATTATCTCGACGAAGCGAAAGTCGGCATTTACTCGCTCGGATACAAAATTGCAAGCGTAATGAATATGCTTATTTTGCAATCGTTTCAATTGGGCTTTTTGCCGATTGCATATAAAAAGTTGGGCGATAAAGACGCCAAACGGTTTTTCTCAAAAGTTTTAACTTATTACACAATCGTTTTAACTTTTACCGCGCTCGGACTTTCGGTTTTCGGAAAAGAATTACTCGAACTTTTGGCAAAAGACAACGCATACTTCGCCGCCGCAAGCGTAATTCCGATTATTTCGCTTGCGTTCGTTCTAAAAGGCGTTCAATACAATTTTGCGTTGAGTTTTCATTATTCGAAAAAAACTATTTACAACGC
>WGAL01000384.1 GCA_015494845.1 Melioribacteraceae bacterium | reverse complement strand
ATTTTGCGACACAGAATTGCGGTAACTTACGAAGCGGAAGCGGAAGAAATCACTTCCGAAAATATTATTTCCGAAATTTTAAATAACGTGGAAGTTCCGTAAGATTTTGTTCTTTGTTCTTGGTTCTTTGTGCGTGGTTGAAAAATTTAAAACCACAGAGCGCACTAACCGCCTGCGGCGGATTCACAAAGGACACAGTGTTTTTTGCGCCTTCTTTGTGATTTTTGTGGTTAGCATTATCAAAAGGTAAATTAAGTGGAAACCAAAGAGCTTCTCAAACAAGTAAGACAAATCGAAATAAAGACGAAAGGACTTGTAAACGAAGTCTTTTCGGGCGAATATCATTCCGTATTCAAGGGACGCGGAATGGAATTTGCCGAAGTGCGCGAATACCAACCCGGCGACGATATTCGCACAATCAATTGGAACGTTACCGCGCGTTTCGGACATCCTTACATTAAAGTGTTTGAGGAGGAGCGCGAACTCACAGTGATGCTAATTGTGGATATGAGCGGCTCGCTCGGATTTGCAAGCAAGGACAAAACTAAACAGCGCATCGCCGCCGAACTTACTTCGATTCTCGCTTTTTCGGCAATGAAAAACAACGACAAAGTCGGCTTAATTTTGTTTACCGATAAAATCGAACGCTTCGTTCCGCCGAGGAAAGGACGTTCTCACGTTTTGAGAATTATCCGCGAAGTGCTTTCTTTCAAGCCGGAAGGAAAAGGCACAAACATTTCCGGCGCGCTCGAATATTTTAACGGCGGCGTTAAGAAAAGAAGCATCGCGTTTTTGATTTCCGATTTTATTGACGAAGGCTACGAAAAGATTTTAAAGATTGTCGCGAAAAAACACGACTTCATCGGCGTGCATATTGAAGATATTCGCGAAACAGATTTGCACAAAATCGGTTTGACAAAATTCAGAGATTTGGAAACCGGCGAAGTTCGCTACGTCGATTTAAGTTCGAAAACCGTTCGCGAACACTTTATGAAGCAAGTCGGTTTTTACAAAAACAAAATGGAACAATTATTCAAATTAAGCGGAATCGATTTAATAAAAATAAGAACCGGCGAGTCTTACATTAAACCGCTTGTTCAGTTTTTCAAAAAAAGAGAAGCGCGACTTTGAGAAAGATATTTTTCATCATCGGTCTAATTTTATTGAGTTCTGCGCGTCCGGCGTTTTCGCAGAATTACGCGGTAAAAGCGACGACGGATTCGCTTGAGTATTTAATCGGCGATTTTATTCATTACACGATAACCGTGCAAACGCCCGAAAACACCGAGGTATTTGTTCCGCCTTTCGCCGACAGTCTGAAAAATCTGCATTTAATTAAAACGGAAAATCCTACGGAACAAAAAACAGACAAAGGCGTTAATCACATTTTCCATTACATTCTTGCCGGGTACGATTCGCTTGAAGTTACAATCCCGAATTTGCCGGTTCTCGTTAAAAACAAGGCGAAAAACAAAGTCGATACGGTTCTGACCAATAAAGTAAGGCTTTTCGTAAACAAGGTAAAAGTCGATAAAAAGAAAGATATAAAAGACATCAAGAATGTTTTAACAATTCCGTACGATTGGCAAACGCTCGCGCTTATTATTCTCAGCATTATTTTACTGCTTGCCGCCGCTTATTTCGTTTACAAAAAATTCTTCAGAAAAAAAGAACCGGAAGAAAAGAAAAAGATTAAAGTCGTTCTTCCGCCGCACAAAATCGCATACGCAAAATTAAGCGAACTCGAAGCGGAAAAACTTTGGCAAAACGGAAAAATCAAAGAATACCATTCCAAGATTACGGAAATAATTCGCGAATATTTCGAGAACCGTTTCGGATTTAACTCGCTTGAAATGACAACCGGCGAAACGCTCGAAGAATTAAGGAAACGCAACGTATCGATTGAAGTTCTGCAAACGGTTGAGAAATTCCTGACAAACGCGGATATGGTTAAGTTCGCGAAATTCCAACCGATGCCGACGGTGAACGAGGAAATGATGAAAGAAGCGTATAAAATAATCGATTTAACAAAACCGCGCGAAGAAGAAACGGAGAATGAGGAAAATGTTTAGCGACGTTTCCTTCGCATAT
>WGAL01000383.1 GCA_015494845.1 Melioribacteraceae bacterium | reverse complement strand
CCTACATTTGAAGAAACAACAATGGGCGCTTACGACGCAGCGTTTATTACGGACGATTTAACGACGCAAAGCGCAATGGTTTACGTAGGAAACTTTGCCGTAATGACTTCCGGTTCAAGCAGAGACACTTATTATTGGGAAATTTATCAATTGTTCGGCGACCCTTCGTTAATGATTTATTGGGGCGAGCCTTCCGAAATGCAAGTATCACATATGCCTGTATTGTTAATCGGCTCTTCCGAATTTGAAATTTCAACCGATGTTCCCAAAGCGCTTATTGGCTTGACAAAAGACGGCGAGCTAATTGCAAGCGCAATGGCAGATGAAAACGGACATGCCGTTTTGGATTTCGGTTCGCCTTTAAGTGTTCCTGGTGAATATACCTTAACTATTACCGGTTTGAATAAAATTCCGCACATTGAGACAATACAAGCAATCGTTCCTGCTAACGTTGATTTGTCTCCTTCCAGCGTGCAAATTCAAACGGCAACGAACGTAACCGTAACGGTTAGCGATACTTCTTATTCTCCAATGTCTGGAGTGCGTGTTTGGATTTCTTCACCTGGATATTTCGTTGATTCTGTAATTACCGATGCTTCCGGTCAAGCAACATTGAATGTAAACGCGCCTTACGGTCCGTACGTTGTTGTTTATGGAAAACGCGTTGAAGATTCTTACATATTATTTAAAGATACTCTTGCAGTTACAGGCGGCGCAGATTTTGAAAATCCTGATTTATACGTAACCACAACTTTCGGTTTGTACGATACATTAAATATCGGTTTGCCTGCAACATTCTGCGGTTTGCCGAATGACGCTACGGTTTATATTTACGGCGATAACGGATATCAAACCGACGGCGCGGATACTTTGCAATACACGCCGGAAAACAAAGGCGAAATATTCGCTTATTTGGTAAAAGAAGGATTCAACACTTATTCTGAAACATTTCCGGTTATTCAAGCGAAAGCCACGGTTAGCGGACACGTTTATGACGTTGCAGGTGATGCAATTTCAGGCGCGGTTGTAACTGGACATATTGGCGAAGAAGAAGTATTTAGCGTAACGACTAATTTCCGCGGCGAATATACTGTCTCTAATCCTTTGCCGTTAGGGAATGTAACAATTCGTGCTATCGCTTTCGGATATAACGCCGTTGAAGACACTTATTTTGTTGAATATCCGGAAAACCAATTTGATATTACTCTTCCTTCCGCGCCGAGTAGCTATATTAGCGGAAGCGTGCATAATGAAGACGGGGAAGCGTTAGACGCTACAGTCAAAATTTACCGGTTCGATACCGGCGAATTGTATAAAACCCTTACGACAAGCGCAAATAATGACGGAGCATTTGCGGATACATTGGTGAATTTCGATTATGAAGTTAAAGTTAAGTCGAGCGGTTACAAAATGCTTGATACTGTAATTGTTGTTGATAACGATGCAACTTGGGATTTCACTTTGGAATTACCTTCCGGTATTTTGATTTTGGCAAACGATTCAAAGGGCTATTTTGCCGATAAAGAATGCACAATTCCGTTAAAAGATCTAAGTGGAATAAAATCTTCTTCAAGCGAGATTTACGATACGCTTCAAGCTTGGGGTTTAACCGTTACGAAAGAAGATGCAAATTCAAGCGATGTTTCGACTTGGGGAAATTATTCCGGTATTATTTTTGCACAAGGCTCAGCAAGCGGAACAATACCGACTGCTTTGCAAAATGATTTGATTGATTATGTAAACGACGGTGGTGTTTTATTGATTGAAGGAGGCGAGCTTGGTTATTCAAATCGTGATGAACCGATTGCATCTGCGATATTACACGTAAATGGGTGGAGTTCCGATAACAGTGGAAATATCAAAGGTAAATTGTTACGTCATCCGATTTGGAGAACGCCTAATTCATTGCCGGAAATAATTTCTCATAGTTATTCCGGTTGGGGAGATGAAGATGCAATGCAACCTGTTGATACGAATGAAGTGATTGCATCGTGGACGGATTATAATGACAAATCCTCGATTATTGCTTACAATTCACAAGTTGTTTATTTCTCGTTTAATTACGCAAACATTGTGAATTCGGAAGATAAGAGTAATCTCTTGAACAATGCGTTGCATTATTTGGATATGTTCCCGCCTGTTGGCGTTGAAGATGAAAGTTCAAATGTAATTCCTAATAAATACGAACTTTCACAAAACTATCCGAACCCGTTTAATCCGACAACAAAAATCAATTATTCGATTCCGTCGATTAAATCCGGAAGCGCGGTTAACGTAAAGTTGTTGGTTTACGATATTCTCGGAAGAAGAATTGCAACGCTTGTAAATAAGGAACAAACTCCTGGTAAATACTCCGTCCAACTTGACGCTTCTAATTTGCCGAGCGGAATTTATTTCTACACAATAAAAGCCGGTAATTTTACCGCGACAAAGAAAATGATTTTGTTGAAATAAATTTCCAATAAATAATTGGCAATAAAAAAGGCGACACTTTAGTGTCGCCTTTTAATTTTAAATCGAAATAAAAATCATTAGTTTGTTTTTACTTCGTCTTTCAAGAGCACATCGTGAATAGCTTGCTTTAATGTTTCTTTCGGTAATGCGCCGATTGCCATTTGCGGCTGATCGTTCATCGGGATAAACAAAAGCGAAGGAATGCTTCTGATACCGAAAGCCGCGGCTAATTCCGGTTCTTCTTCGGTGTTTACTTTGTAAACGCGAATTTTGCCGGCATATTCTTCCGAAAGTTCTTCGAGCACAGGAGCAACCATTTTACATGGCTGACACCATTCCGCCCAAAAATCAATAATACATGGAAGATCGCCTTGATACTCCCATTCTTTTTTGTGTTCGTAATCGAAAACTTTTTCCAAAAAATCTTTTTTTGTTAAGTGTTCTGTCATTTTAATTATTCCTTATTTTATTAATGTTCAAAATTTAATTGCACGTATGATGCAAATATCTTAAAAAGGTTACACAATTTTGTATTCCTTTTTTATGTAATAGTTCCCACTG
>WGAL01000382.1 GCA_015494845.1 Melioribacteraceae bacterium | reverse complement strand
GATGTATTTTTTCTCTCCGCCGGATTCTACCTCAACGTGATAAGCGCCGATGTGTTGCGTAATTCCGCCTGATTCGCCGGCAACCACGTTTGTTCTGCGAATGTAATCGAGCAACGAAGTTTTACCGTGATCGACGTGTCCCATAATCGTTACAACCGGCGGACGCGGAACAAGCGATTCCGGCGGGTCTTCGGTATCTTCCAGCGCGTCGGTAACCAATTCTTCTTGCAACTCAACTTCGTATCCGAATTCGTCTGCGACAAGTTGAATTGTTTCGAAATCCAAGCGTTGATTAATTGTTACCATCAATCCCAATCCGAAAAGTTTGGCGATTACCTCGTTGGCGTTCACGTGCATCAACGCCGCAAGGTCGCCGACGGAAATAAATTCGGTAACTTTAAGAACGCTCTTTTCCTTTTCGAGTTGTTCCAGAATTTCTTCTTGTTTCTGTTGTTTCTCTTTTTTCTTCTTCTTGCGAAGTTGCGCCCTTTCGGTAAGTTGCGTATCGTCGCCTTCCAGCAAAGTTTTCTTAATTGCAATTTCAACTTCGCGTTTGTCTATTTCAAATTTTTTGGATTTTTTCTTTCTCTTGCCGGCTCTTTCTTCCTCGCCTTCGCCGCCTTTTTTGCGTTTTTTGGCTTTCAGTTTTTTCTTTTTCTTTTTAGAACCGGTTTCTTCAACGACAGGCTGTTCAACCGGTTGCGGTTGAGCGCTTTCGCTTGTTCCTTCTTTTTCTTCCTTTTGGGATTTCTTTTCATCTTCGGCATTGGCTTTTTTACGGGAGCGTTTTTTCTTTTTCTTCTTTTTGTCTTCTAACTCTATTTTGCCCAATACCTTCAAACCGCCGCTGTCTTCAAGCGCTTTTTCGGTTTCGGTAACAAACTTTTCTTTCTTCTCTTCTTCGGCTTTGTCCGCCTCTTTAACTTCTCCGGTTTGCTCCTCTTTCTCCTCTTCCGCGCTTTCTTTGCTTTCCACTTCCGCCGTTCCTTCAACAGGTTCCGCATCTTCCTTTACTTCTTCCGTTTCTTTTTGAACCGGCGTTTCGTCCGCTTTTTCCTCAGCGGTTTCGGTTTCGGCAGGTTTTTCTTCGACTACTTTTTCTTCTTCCTTCTTAGCCGCTTCTTCCGCTTCTTTCTCCCTTTGCTTGCGTTCTAATTCTTCGCGTTCTTCTTTCGTGGAAATTTTCTTCTTGAAATCTTCAATCTTACGATAATGCTTGCGCGCGGCGTCGATTTCCTTTTTGAATTTTTCCTCGATTACCGCCATCATTTCGTCGGTAATGATTGTCATCTTCGTTATCTTCGCCTTTTCCGCAAAGCCCTTATCGCGCAGAAGTTCTTCGATTTTTTCCGTCGGAATATTATACTGTGCGGCAAATTTGTATATTCTTATTTTTTTCGGTTTATCACCCATTATTAAAACCTATTTTTTATTCTTCTTCGAACTGATCTTTTAATATTTCGATTATTTCTTCGGCTTTTTCTTTGTCAAGTCCTTCAATTTCCGCAAGCTCGTCAACTCCGGCGGTAAGCACTTCAACCGCCGTGTCAAATCTGTTTTCAATTAACAAATCGACAATCTCGTCGCCGAGTTCTTCGCGCAATTCGACCAATTCGATATCGTCGGTATATTCAATTTCTTTTTCTTCCCTGATTACATCGATGTCGTATCCGGTTAGCTTCATCGCCAAACGAATATTAACGCCGTTTCTGCCTACAATTAGCGACACTTGACTCGGATCCGCCCAAACGGTGCATTTCTTTTCGTCTTCGTTTACTTCAATCGCTTTTAATTTTGCGGAACCGAGAGCGCGTTGAATATATTCAATCGGATCGTTCGAATAATTAATGACGTCGATGTTTTCGTTATTCAATTCGCGAACAATTGCGTGAATCCGCACGCCTTTCATTCCGACGCAAGCGCCGACCGCGTCGATTCTCGGGTCGTTCGATTCAACGGCGACTTTGGCTCTTTCGCCAGGTTCGCGGGCAATTCCTTTTATTTCGATTATTCCGTCGTAAATTTCAGGTATTTCGATTTCAAAAAGTCTTTGCAAAAACATATTGTCGGCGCGCGAAATTATTATCACCGGTCCGTGCGAAGTTTTCTTTACTTCCTTAACCACGGCGCGAATCGTATCGCCTTTGCGGTAGCGTTCGCGAGGAATTTGCTCGGAACGCGGCAAAAGCAATTCGTGCTTATTGTGGTTAATCAACAAATCGTTTTTGCGCACTTGGTAAATATCGCCGAGAATAATTTCGCCAATCATCTCGGAATATTCTTTGTAGATAATAACCTTTTCTATTTCGCGGATTTTTTGGTTCAGCGTTTGGCGGGCAAGATTTATTAATCTGCGTCCGAACGATTCGAGCGGAATCTCTTCCACGTAAAAATCGCCGACTTCAAGTTCTTCCTCGTTGCCGAGTTTTTCAACTTCTTCGAGACTAATTTGAATTGACGGGTCTTCAACTTCTTCGACAATTTCTTTTTCAAGGAAAATTTGGATGTCGCCTTTATCCATATTTACAACAACCTCAAAGTTTGCGTCTTGTCCGAATTTTTTACGAACCAAAACGCCGAAAACTTCCTCGATAATTCCCGCAAGTACGTCTTTATCCAAATTCTTTTCGCGAGCCATTTGCATAAAGGCTTCAACAATTAAACTATTCATCTATTTCTCCTCCGTTCAAAACGAAATTTGTACTTTTGCTTTTTTTATTTTATTAAAATCTATTTCCAGATTTTCTTTGTTCTTTTTCCCGACTTCAAACGTTAAAGTATCGCCTTCGACGGAAATCAATTTCCCTTCGAACAATTTATCGTTTCCGTCTTCGGTATATTCAACCTTAAAGTTGCGTCCGACGTGCTTAAGATATTGCGTCAAATAAATCAACGGCTTATCCACGCCGGGGGACGAAACGTCCAGCCGGTAATTTTTTAACAAACCGTTTTCGTCGATAAACTTCTCCAACTCGCGGGAAACAATCATACAATCGTCCGTGGTTACGCCGGCTTCGTTATCCATAAACACTTCAATCACAGGACGATTTTCCGAACCGCGATAAACAAAATCAATAGGAAGAAAGTTCTTCTCTTCCAAAATTTCAAACGCTTTGTTTTTTATTTTTTCTTTCGTTTCCATAATCAAATCGAATAAAATAAAAACGCCCCTTTTGGGGCGAATTCGAGAAAAGAAATATAGGAATATTTTAGTTTATATTCAAGTTTATGGGAAGGAAATTAGAGAAGCGATTTGTTAACTGCTTTCTACCAATATTTCAAATAATCCTATTGTTTTAGAAAATCCGAAATATCGTTTTTAAAATGTGCGTAAACAAGCTTTATATTTTCAACTAACGGTTCTAATTTCTCTGCATATAAAT
>WGAL01000381.1 GCA_015494845.1 Melioribacteraceae bacterium | reverse complement strand
CCGACGGCGTAAACGAAAGTATGAACGCGGAAAAAGCGGAATTCGGCTACGAAAGATTGTTTGAAGTTCTCGAAAAGAACAAATCGAAAAGCGCCTCGGATATTTCGGCGAGCGTGATAAAATCGCTGAGTTTGTTTGCGCGGAATAATATTCAAAACGACGATATTACTTTATTGATTGTTAAGAAAAAATAAATCGGAGAAATATATGAGCGAATTTAAAATCGAAAGGAAAGAAGAAAACGGCGTTGTCGTTTTATATCCGCAAGGAATGCTCGACGCGCACACGACGCCGCAAATGGAAAGCGTTTTCGAGGAATTGATTTCCGGCGGCAAATACAAGGTCGCGGTGAATCTGAAAAATCTTGAATACATAAGCAGCGCCGGCTTAGGCGTTTTTATGGCTTACGTGGAAACGATGCGCGAGAACGGCGGCGATATTAAGTTTTGCGAAACGCCGAAGAAAATTTACGAAGTGTTTGATTTACTTGGCTTTCCGGTTTTGTACGAGTTTTACGAAACCGAAGAAGAAGCAATTAACAAATTCAACGGATGAAGATTGAAAGACGAAAAGAAAATAACGGTAAAAAGCGCGACGGACAATCTGAAAACCATTCGCGAATTTGTGGCGGAATTTGCAAAAGAACACGGGTTCAGGGATAAGCAAATATCCGAACTCACTCTGGCTGTTGACGAAGCGGCGACGAACATAATTAAACACGCGTACAAGTTTAATCCCGAGAAAGAAATCATAATTACGGCGTCGTTTGAAAATAACGAATTGAAAATTACGTTGCGCGATTTCGGCGAGAAATTCGACCCTGACAAAGCGCCATTGCCGGATATTAAAAACTCGCTGAAATTAAAAAAAGGGGGCGGACTCGGAATTTATTTAATGCGGAAACTTACCGATGAACTAGTTTACAATCTTTCCTCGCCGGAATTTAACGAAATAAGTTTAATTAAAAGATTGAAATGAAAACCGACGTGAAAAACACGGACAGAAACTTACTTGCGCTGATTGACTTCGGGCGGCAGATAAATTCGAAATTGGATTTGGAGTTTATTTTAAGCAATCTGCTTTTAACGATTTTCGCAAAACTGTTGATTACGAAAGGCGCGGTTTATCTTAAAGACGAAAACGATAAATTTAAAAGAGCGATAATAAAAGGCGTTTCGCGAAACAAACTTGATGAAATCCCTAATTTTATTGAGGAAAATGAGATTGAAGAGGTTGCGATTCAATTCGGATTTCCGCATAAGTTCGAAATAAGTTTTGGCGAAAAATCGCTCGGCGTTTTGTTTCTCGGCGAAAGAATTAACAAAGCGCAAATAACCGAAAGCGACGAAACATTTCTCAAAACGGTTTTGAGCATTACGGCTACGGCAATTGAAAACTCGCTTAATATTCAACGCCTTGCCGAAAGCAATCGCGAACTTAAAGCGAAAATCAATCAATTAAATTCGCTGTTCGATTTGGCGAAAGAATTTACGGGAATTTTCGAGGTGAAAGCCGCGACAAAAACATTTTTGTTTTCGCTAATCGGACAATTCTTGGTTTCCAAATACGCGGTTGTTTCGTGCGATAAGAAGACTGGCGTAATCGAAACCAAATTTGACAAGGAAAAACTGGCGGAAATTATTTTCGGAAACGACGGAGCGTGCGTAAATTCGGCTCTGCGTTTGAGCGAAGCGAACGAAGAATTTGCCGGAAAGTTGCGCCAACTCGGCGTCGAATTGCTCGTTCCGATGCAATACAAAAACGAAACGCGCGCGTTGATTTTACTCGGCAAACGCGCCGACGGAAAAGATTATTCGCAATCTGACATTGAGTATATTTATTCGGCGGGAAGTCTCGCGATGATTTCCTACGAAAACAGTCGCTTGTTCGAGGAATATTTGGAAAAGCAGAAAATCGAAAAAGATTTGGAACTCGCGCGAAATATTCAGCGAAATCTTTTGCCTAAAAAAATTGACGGAACGAAAAATTTTGACATCGCCGCAATTAATATTCCGGCGCGACAAGTCGGCGGCGATTATTACGATGTGATCAAATTAAAAGACGATAAAACGCTCGTGGTTATTGCGGACGTTTCAGGTAAAGGAATGCAAGCGGCGTTGTTGATGTCCAATATTCAAGCGGTAATTAAAACGCTCACAAAATTCGATTACAGTTTGGACGAAGCGACAAATATGCTGAACGACTTGATTGCCGAAAATATGACGAACGGAAGTTTTATTACGATGTTTTGGGGAATTTTGGACGACGCCAAGAAAAAATTTACGTATGTAAACGCCGGACACAATCCGCCGTTGTTTTTGCGAAATTCCGAAATAAAAAAATTGACCGAAGGCGGAATGATTCTTGGCGTTATGCCGACGATGATTCCTTACAAAAGCGCGTCCGTCGAACTTTTGTCGGGCGATAAAATTTTGCTTTTCACCGACGGAATTACCGAAGCGATGAACGAAAACAACGAAGAATACGGCGACGAAAGATTGGAAGAATTGTTTGCTCAGATTGAATTCAACGATGCAGAAAAAATAAAAGAAACTGTTCTGGAAGACGTCCGCAAGCATGTGGGCAACGCCGAGCAATCGGACGACATTACGCTTCTTGCAATTTGCGTGAAATGAAAATTTCCCGTCCGCCTTAGGCGGATTGCGAGGAAGGAGCGACGATTTGCCACGGCGGACTGCCGGTTTAGTAATCAAAAACTGAATATTTGATAGTTTGCCACGTCCCGATAAATCGGGACTCGCAAAGACAAGTAATCTCAAAACCTTGCAAACACGCCGAGCGAAGCACCGGAAAAATAAGGCGAAATTTTAACCGAGCCAAATTGAAACGCCGTCGATTTTCGATTTACAACAAATTTTCCTACCGAATAGCCGATTACGCTTCCGAGGAAAATATCCGAAAGCCAATGTTTATCGTGGTAAACTCGCGCAAGAGCAATTGCGCTCGCCGCGCCGTAACAAAAAACTTCCCAATATAAATTATCATATGCGCTTGCAAAAACGGTAGCGAGAGCAAACGCCGCGGTTGCGTGTCCGCTTGGAAGCGAAAGTTTCGACGTTGAAATTGAGAACGGTTCGAATTTAAGATTGCCTTTATTGTTGTAAGGACGGTAACGCCCGATTGTGATTTTGAGAACTGTCGTTATCGCGGTTGCGTAAATTAACGCTTCTGCCGATTTTAATCCAACCGAGCGAACGGAACGATTGCGCGCGAGAAAACCGTAAAGATAAACAGCAGAAGGTAAAATCAACGAGCGCGCGCCAGTTATCCAACCGTCGATTGAAAAAATTGCGTCAAGCGTTTTGGATTGATTTCTCAGCGCAAAGTCGCGAACCGCTTCGTCCGCCAAAAACAACGCCGCGGTCGAGCCGAGCGTTCCGCCGAAATAAAGCCAATCGCTACTATTCCAAACAAAAGGTTGCGCGATTAAATCGACGCCGGTTTGGAAAAAATCGCCGGCGTCGCAAAGCAAAGTCTTTCCGTAGCCGCGCGTTTCGT
>WGAL01000380.1 GCA_015494845.1 Melioribacteraceae bacterium | reverse complement strand
TAAAATTACATATTTACAACCGACGCTTTTGAGCATTTTCGCGGAAACTTCGCCGGTAAACGCTCCGCTGTCTTCGTAAAACATATTTTGCGCTCCAACTTCAATCGGGGTGTCTTTCGTAAGCTCAACCGCAGTTTCCAAAGATGTAAACGGCGGACAAACAATTACATTTGCGTTAATCTCATTAAAATTCAAAGCATTCTTAATTCCGGAAATTAACTCAACAGTTTGCGACAAATCCATATTCATTTTCCAATTTCCGGCAATTGTTGTTTTTCTCATGACCCGCTCCAATGATTTTATTTTTCAAAATTACCTAGCGTCATTGCGAGTGAATTGCGCAAGCAATTCACATGGCAATCTACTAAATATTCAGCGTTGGTTTGCTAAACCAACAGTCCGCCGAGGCGGAGCCGCGTCGCCTTTCGGCTGCGCCGAAAGTCTCCTCGCAATGACGTGTCCCATTAAATTTATTACCCTACTTTCAAGGAGCAAGCACCTTGAAGGTAGGAATTAATTCAACATTCATCATTCTTAATTCAACATTAAATCACTCAACCGCTTCCACGCGTTTAACTTCCGGCAATGCTGCCATTAAAGAGCGCTCAATGCCAGCGCGTAAAGTCATTGGCAAAAGCGGACAACGAAAACAATTTCCTTTGACGCGAACTCGAACAATATTTTGCTCCGTAATTTCCACAAGTTCCATATCGCCACCGTCGGCAATTAAAAATGGGCGTAATTTTTCGAGTTCCTTTTTTACTTCTTCAACAGAAAGCGACATTAAATTGTAATTTCAATTTTGTTTGCAATGCTGTTTTTAATACTGATTTGCGCCGCGAGATTTCTGCCGATTTCCAAGAATTTCTGAGCATATTCTGTATCCGGATGCGAAACGACAAACGGCGTTCCTTTGTCACCGCCTTCGCGGATTGCAATGTCGATCGGAATTCCGCCCAAGAAAATTGTGTCGTTTTCTTTCGCGAGTTTTTCGCCGCCGCCTTCGCCGAAAATATTGTAGCGTTTGCCAGTATCCGGCGCGACAAAATAACTCATGTTTTCAATTATGCCGAGGATCGGAACATTCACGCGGCGGAACATCTTCAACGCTTTCAAAGCGTCGGAAAGCGAAACATCTTGCGGAGTAGTAACAATTACACCGCCAGTTAGCGGAATTGTTTGCGCAAGCGTTAGTTGAATATCGCCAGTTCCAGGAGGCAAGTCAAAAATCAAATAGTCGAGTTCACCCCAATCTACATCGGACATAAATTGCTTGATTGCTCCGCTCGCCATTGCCCCGCGCCAAATTACCGGGTCGTTGTCGTCAATCAAAAATCCGATTGACATTATTTTTATTCCGTAATTTTCAACCGGAATAATTTTCTGTTTGCCGTCCACTACGCGCATTTCCGGACGCTCGGAAACGCCAAGCATAAGCGGAATGCTCGGTCCGTAAAGGTCGGCGTCCAACAATCCGACTTTTGCGCCGTCTTTTGCCAAAGCAACAGCAAGGTTTGCTGCGACGGTGCTTTTACCAACACCGCCTTTACCGGATGCAACAGCAATTGTGTTTTTAACTTGCGGCAAATATTCTTTTAACTTTTCGTCGTTTTGTGAAGTAACATTTGCCGTCATGTTTACTTCAATGTTTTCAGCGTCGGGATGTGCGTTTTTTATTTCCTTTATTGCATCTTGTTTCATTTTGTCTTTTAACGGACAAGCAGGCGTGGTGAGCTCAAGTTCAACGTAAACATTGTTTCCGTCAATTTTTACTTCTTTAACCATATTCAGTGTTACAAGATCTTTGTGCAAATCGGGATCTTGCACATTTCTCAACGCATTAATAATCGATTCTTTCGTAATCATTTTATCAGTTCCTTTTAATTATTATTTAATTCAATTTTCAAAATTAATAAATAAAAAAGAGATGATGAATTTTTATTTATATCCAAACCTTCAAGGCACTTGTCCCTTGAAGGTTATATTAAAAATGTAGCGTTATCTTACCTTCAAGGAGCAAGCACCTTGAAGGAAAACGAAAAACTTTCTATTTCAAAACAAACTTATTATCTTCTCTATTCACATCGGGAATATCCATCGCGCCTAAATCTATTTCGGCCGGTTTTTCTTTTACATCAATCTCAAAAACTGCGATGTCACTGTCTTTCCAAACTCTTGCGCTTGCGTCAAAAGTTGCTTTCCCGCCGTCTGAATAAAGCGCTTCGAGATGCACTCGAACCGGAATATTTCCGGTTTTTTTTACCGAAACATAGGCTTTCCCG
>WGAL01000379.1 GCA_015494845.1 Melioribacteraceae bacterium | reverse complement strand
CTTTTTAATCCGTTGAAAACAATCAACACCGAAACCGACCTGAAATCAAAAATCATAAAAAAACTTCTCAAAAACAACATTTCGGTTTACTCCGCTCACACTAATTTGGATTTTACCAAAAACGGCGTGAGTTTCCAAATTGCGAAAAAGTTGGGTTTGAAAAACATTCGTTTTCTGCATAGTGCCGAAAACAATCAATATAAATTAACGGTTTTTGTTCCGGAAGAAGCGAAAGAAAAAGTCGCCGAAGCAATTTTTTCTGCCGGTGGTGGAATTATCGGCGAATATGAAAAGTGCAGTTTCGGAACCGAAGGAACCGGAACGTTTCTCGGCTCGGAAAATACAAATCCGGCAATAGGCGAAAAAGGAAAACTTGAGTTTGTAAATGAAATTCGTCTCGAAGTTTTAGTTAACGCTTGGAAATTAAATAAAGTTGTTAGCGCAATGATTTCAGCGCACCCTTACGAGGAACCGGCTTACGATATTTATGTTTTGAAAAACAAAAATGTCAATTACGGCGAAGGCGCTATCGGCGAATTGGAAAATGAAATTACGGAAAAAGAATTTCTGAATCTTGTCGCAACAAAACTCAAAATTCCGGTTCTCAGATACGCGAAAGGGAAATCCCGCAAAATCAAAAAAGTAGCGGTTTGCGGCGGAACTTGCGCTTCGCTTTTGGGCGTAGCCGTCGCTTCCGGCGCGGATGCGTTCGTTACAGCCGACGTGAAATATCATGAATTTCAGGACGGCGAAGGAAAAATTTTGTTTGTGGATGCAGGACACTACGAAACCGAAGTTACGGTTCTTGACGAAGTAAAGAAAAGATTGAACGCGCTTTTCGCCTCGCACAATGAAAAAACCGGCGTAATTAAATTTACCGCCGGCGTTAATCCTGTGAAATATTTTATAAAATAAGGAGATATAAATGAAAACACGTCTTGCGAATCTTTATGAATTACAGTTAATTGACAGTCAGCTTGACGAACTCGAAGAATTACGCGGCGACTTGCCTTTAATTGTAAACGAACTTACGGCGCAAATGCAAGTTTTGCAAAACAATATCGACGCGAAAACCGAAGAGAAAAACGAAGCACAGAAGAAACGCGTTTCGAACGATAATGAAATCGCCGAGCTAAACGAAAAATTGAAAAAATACAAAGCGCAATTGTATAAGGTAAGGAATAACAAAGAGTACGACGCGCTGACAAAGGAAATCGATTTTGCGGAAACGAGGATTCTTGAATTGGAAGAAGAAAACAAAGAACTTGAGAATGTTATCGGAACGCTTTCGCTCGAAATCGACGAACTTCAAGATGAAATCAAAAAACTTCAGGAAGAACTGAAAGAGAAAGAGTCGGAACTAAAGAAAATTATTCAATCGAACGAAAAAGAAGAAGCGCGTTTATCAAAATTGCGCGAGGAAGTCGTTTCGCAAATCAAGAAAAACGATTACAACACTTATATGCGCATCAGAAAGGCGCGCGGCGGAATTGCAATCGCTTACGTTCACAGAGGTTCTTGCTCCGGTTGCCACAATATGATACCGCCGCAACGGCAATTGGAAATCAAACAAAACAACAGATTATTCACGTGCGAAGGTTGCGGAAGAATTTTGATTTCCGCGGAAATCGCAAAAGAAGTTGAAGCAAATTTTAATAAATAACGAGAGGTAAAAGATGACAGCAAATTTCGATATGATTGAAAAGGTTTACGGAAAACTTGAAACGGCGCACGAAAAAGCCCGCGAACTTTTGGGAAGACCTTTGACTTACGCCGAAAAAGTTTTGTATGCGCATTTGTGGGAAGACGCTACAAGACCTTACAAACGCGGCGAAGATTACGTAGAACTTGCGCCTGACCGCGTAGCGATGCAAGACGCGACGGCGCAAATGGCTTTATTGCAATTTATGATGGCAGGCAAAAAGAAAACCGCAGTTCCTTCAACAGTTCACTGCGACCACTTGATTCGCGCGAAAGTCGGCGCAAAGGAAGATTTGGAAACCGCGAAGTATGAAAATCAGGAAGTTTACGATTTTCTTGAAAGCGTTTCCAAAAAATACGGCATCGGTTTTTGGAAACCCGGCGCAGGAATTATTCACCAAGTGGTTCTTGAAAATTACGCTTTCCCAGGCGGAATGATGATTGGAACGGATTCCCACACGCCAAACGCAGGCGGTTTGGGAATGATTGCAATCGGAGTCGGCGGAGCAGACGCGGTTGATGTAATGGCAGGAATGCCTTGGGAACTTAAATGGCCGAAACTTATCGGCGTAAAAATTACCGGAAAACTTAACGGTTGGACTGCGCCGAAAGATATTATTTTGAAGGTAGCCGGAATTTTAACCGTAAAAGGCGGAACCGGCGCAATCGTTGAGTATTTCGGCGAAGGCGCGCAATCGCTTTCCGCAACCGGTAAAGCTACAATTTGTAATATGGGCGCGGAAATCGGCGCGACGACTTCCACTTTTGCGTTTGACGAAAAAATGGCGGCTTATCTCGAAGCGACAGGAAGAAAAGACGTTGCTGCACTCGCACGCAAACACGCCGAACTTTTAAGAGCGGACGACGACGTTTACGCTAATCCTGAAAAATATTTCGACCAATTAATCGAGATTAATCTTGACGAATTGGAGCCGCACTTAAACGGACCGTTTACTCCGGACAAAGCTTGGCCGATTTCCAAAATCAAAGAAGCGGCAAAAGAAAACGGCTATCCTGAAGAAGTTAGCGCGGCGTTAATCGGAAGTTGTACAAACTCAAGTTACGAAGATATCGACAGAGCGGCATCTATTGCAAAACAGGCGTTGGAAAAAGGACTTAAAGCGAAATCGGAATTTATGATTACTCCTGGTTCCGAACAAGTCCGTGCAACAATTGAACGCGACGGACAACTTAAAACGCTAACCGATTTGGGCGGAACGGTTCTTGCAAACGCTTGCGGTCCTTGTATAGGAATGTGGCAAAGAATGGACATTACCGACGGACGCAAAAATACAATCGTAACTTCGTTTAACCGTAACTTCGCAAAACGCAACGACGGAAATCCGAATACAATGGCGTTTGTCGCTTCTCCTGAATTGACTACGGCTCTTGCAATTGCAGGAAGATTTTTCAATCCGATTACCGACGAACTTGAAACGGAAGACGGTAAGAAAATCAAACTCGACCCGCCGGTTGGTAAAGAACTTCCTCCAAACGGCTATTCTAAGGGCGAAGAAGGTTACGTTGAGCCGCCGGAAGACGGTTCGAACGTGGAAGTAGTTGTAAAACCGGACAGCGAACGTTTGCAATTGCTTACGCCATTCCCTGCTTGGGACGGAAACGACTTTGAAGACCAAGTCCTTTTATTGAAAGCAAAAGGTAAATGTACAACCGACCACATTTCAATGGCAGGCCCTTGGTTGAAATACCGCGGACATTTGGATAATATTTCCAACAACTTGTTCCTTGGCGCAATTAACGCATTTACCGGAGAAGCCGGAAAAGTTAAAAACGTATTCACCGGCGAATACGACACTCCGGCTACGGTCGCGCGCGATTACAAAGCGCGGGGACAAGGTTGGGTTGTTGTCGGCGACGAAAATTACGGCGAAGGTTCGAGTCGCGAGCATGCGGCGATGGAACCGCGTCATCTTGGCGGCAAGGCGATTATCGTGAAAAGCTTTGCGCGCATTCACGAAACCAACTTGAAAAAACAAGGAATGCTTCCGCTTACGTTTGAAAATCCGGACGATTACGACAAGATACTCGAAGACGACAGATTAAGCGTAATCGGCGTGAAAGAATTAGCGCCGGGAAGCAAACTTAAACTTGTAATTAAACACGCCGACGGCACAACCGACGAAGCGATACTGAACCACACGATGAATGAAAATCAAATCGAATGGTTCAAAGCCGGTAGCGCGTTGAATTTAATTGCGAAACAAAACGCTAATTAAAATGAAGTTATTTTCTTTGAAAAAAATACTTGCATTGTTTTAAAAAAGTTGTATATTAGTGGTAAGTAATTTTTAATAGTTCTTATTAAATTTTACTCCCCCTAAATATACATTCCGGTCGTCAAGGTCCGCCCTCAGCCTTGACGACTTTTTTATTTTTAAACAATTTGTAATTTTTGCGCTTACTTTAGCAGAACCATTTTACGCGTTTGAACGAAATTACCGGCGCGTAAAACGTAGAAATAAATCCCGCTTGGCAATCCATTGGCTTTGAATTGAACGGAGTATTTCCCCGGAACTTGTTTTTTATTCACAAGCGTTGCAACTTCCCGCCCGAGCGCGTCGTAAACTTTGAGCGAAACTTGAACTTGGCTGTCATTGCGAGTAAATTCCAACTTGCTGGAATTTACGTGGCAATCCGCCGGATTGTTAGCATCAGCTGAAAATTCGGTAGTCCGCCTGAGGCGGAGCCGCATCGCTTCGCTCGCAATGACGTATGTTATTGTTGCCGTTGGATTGAAAGGATTGGGATAATTTTGTTTTAGTTCGAAAGCCGCAGGCAAATCGTTTTCGGTTTCCACGTCGTTTGGTTT
>WGAL01000378.1 GCA_015494845.1 Melioribacteraceae bacterium | reverse complement strand
TTTCGCGCGACGATATCGGTTCATTCTTGCCGGAATACAAAGAACGCGGAATTCTCGAAGTCGATCCGTTTGAAGTTTTGGATAGAAACGGCGTCGGCAAACTCGTTAAAATGGCTGTTGAAGACGGACGCAAAACCCGTCCGGAAATAAAACTCGGCATTTGCGGCGAACACGGCGGCGAACCTTCATCCGTTGAGTTCTGCCATTACGCCGGCTTGGATTACGTAAGTTGCTCGCCTTTCCGCGTTCCGATAGCGCGTTTGGCGGCGGCTCGCGCGGCTGTTTCGGAAAAGATGAAAAAGTAAAGATACGATAAATTTAAGGGCAGGAACTTTTCCTGCCCTGTTTTTGTTTGAAAAGACGATTAAGTTAAGATAGGAGTAGCGATGAAATTATCGGATTTTAAGTATAATTTACCGCAGAAAGCGATTGCAAAATATCCCCTTGAAAAGAGGGACGAGTCGAAGTTAATGGTTTTGCACCGCGACACTCAAGAAATTGAGCACAAACAATTCAAAGATATTGTTCAATATATGTCCAAAGGCGACGTGCTTGTAGTGAACGAATCGAAAGTTATGCAAGCGCGTTTAATAGGAAGCAAAGAACGCACGAACGCGAAAATTGAAGTATTTGTTTTGCGCGAATTAAACAAACGCGATAATATTTGGGATGTAATCGTTGACCCGGCTCGTAAAGTAAGAATAGGCAACCGCATTTATTTTAGCGACAAAGTGTGGTGCGAAGTTATTGATAACACAACTTCGCGCGGTAGAACCGTGCGGTTCAACACGGAAGCCGGCGATATTTTCAAAGCAATTGAAAATATTGGACAAACGCCTCTTCCTCCTTACATCAAGCGTGAACCGGTTCCGGAAGACAAAGAACGTTACCAAACCGTTTACGCAAAAAAAGATGGTTCCGTAGCCGCGCCAACTGCTGGACTGCATTTCACGAAAGAGCTGTTGAGTAAAATCAAGAAAAAAGGAATTAAAGTTGTTCCGGTTATTCTTCACATCGGATTGGGAACGTTCCGTCCGGTTGAGGTTGAAGATTTAACCAAGCACAGAATGGACTCGGAATATTTTGAAGTTCCCGAAGATACGGCGCGCATTGTAACTGAAGCTCTGAAAAAGAAAAAGAATGTATTTGTGGTTGGAACAAGCGCAACGCGCGCGCTCGAAAGTAGCGTAACCGCTGAAGGATATTTGAAACCGAATTCCGGTTGGACGGATAAATTTATTTTTCCGCCGTACGAATTTAAGATTACAAAAAAACTGATTACTAATTTCCATCAACCGGAATCGACATTGTTAATGTTAGTAGCGGCGTTTGCCGGTTACGATTTTACGATGAAAGCGTATAAAACCGCGTTGAAAAATAAATACAGATTTTTAAGTTACGGCGACGCGATGCTGATTCTCTGATGAAGCGTTTTGTAATAATACCGGCGGGAGGAAGCGGAAAGCGTTTCGGAAGCGACACGCCGAAACAATTTCTGAAAATTGCCGGAAAAGAAATAATTCGTTACACGCTCGAACCGTTTTTACGGTGCGAGAAAATCGATGAAATAATTGTTGCGGTTCATTCAAACTATATTGATTTTGCGAATAAGATTTTTGAAGAATACCGGAAAATAAAACCGGTTAAAGTTGTAATAGGCGGCAAAGAACGGCAAGATTCCGTATTTGCCGCCCTTTCTTTTATTAAGAACGCCGAACCTACCGATTTTATTGCCGTTCACGACGCCGCCCGCGCGCTGTTAAGTAAAGATATTCTTGAACAATCGTTGCTCGCCGCCGAACGTTGGGGAAGCGCGGTTGTTTCAATTCCCGCTCGCGATACGCTTGCAATTGTACGCGCAGAACGCGTGATTAATTATGCCGACCGCTCAAAGATTTATTACGTTCAGACGCCGCAAATCTTTCAATACGGCGTTTTAATGAACGCAATGAGGAAAGCGAAGGAGGAAAATTTTCTGGGAACAGACGAATCATCCGTCGTAAAAAAATACGGCGGCGAAGTTTTTCTATCGGAGGGAAGTCCGTTGAATTTTAAAATCACGCACAAAGAAGATTTGCAATTGGCTGAGA
>WGAL01000377.1 GCA_015494845.1 Melioribacteraceae bacterium | reverse complement strand
GTCGTATCTTCGGCGTTAACGGTCAGACGAAGCGGAAAGCCAATAAATTCAACGCCGTTTGCAATCAGCATTTCCGCTTCTTCAAGCGATTTTACGCCGGCGATTTGAATTACATTTTTCCACATTCTTTTTCGTCTTCCTAATTTTTAACTTGTAGCTCGGCGAGAATATTTTCCGCGTGCGAATACTTTTCGAGTATCCAAAGAATGTAGCGAATATCTACGCCTATTGAACGGCTGTAAGATTCGTTCCAAGCAAAATCGTTTATTGTCGCTTCGAACGCGCGGTCAAAATTCAAGCCGATTAATTCGCCTTTTGCGTTCATTACCGGACTTCCGGAATTGCCGCCGGTTGTGTCCGTATCGTAAAGAATATTTACCGGAACGGAATTTAAATCTGCGTCAAAAAAAGAACCGTAATCGCGCGAATTAAAAAGTTCTTCATAACGCGGAGGCAATACGTAATCTTTTCCTAAAACGCTTTTGTCAATTACGCCGTTTAATGTTGTAACCGGATAATACCAAACGGCATCGGCAGGAGAATAACCTTTAATTCTTCCAAAAGTTAAGCGCAATGTTGAGTTTGCATCGGGGATGAAATTTTTCCCTTTCCAAATGCTTTTAACATCTACATAATTTGCGTAAAGTCCGTTTAGTTTTCCGTTAAGTTCATCGCTTTTATTTTTGATTTTTTCATTCAGTCGATATAGTTCATTTACAAAATCGAACAATTTTTTATTTTCTTTTAGCCGGGCGATTTCATCGTCAATATTTTCAAGGTCAAGCGGCTTTTTGCCTGTCGCCGCTTCGCTTATTGTTTCTTTAACGAATTTCTCAAAATCCGTTTCGGAAAATTTTTCGAGAACCGGCAAATTCTTTTTTCGCGCAAGATTAAAAAGAAACATCAAATAATCTTCTTCAAACGATTTATTGTAAAGCGCAAGAGTTCGATTTAAACGGCTCAGAGTTTTGCGAATATTTTTTTCGGAAAAAGCGCTTTTGCGTTCGTCTTCCGGTTTCTTCGTTTCGTGTTCGTAATCGAGCAAGAATTTTGATGCGGCGAGAGTCGGCGAAAACCTAAACGCGCCGTAGAACCAAAAATTCAAGTTCGCGCCGGAATTTATCTCGTCGTAAACCGAATTTATTTCATTGAGCAAGTTAGCGTATTTTTTCAACTCATCTGTTTTGGAAATAAAATCTTGCATTTCTTTTTCTTCTCTGTATTTTTTTTCGAGAAGATGCGTGCGTTTAAGTCCAATCATTTTGCCGCGATAGTTTTTCTCTGTATTCGAAAGTCCTTTTATTATTGTGGCAAATTTTAATTGCAATTCCGGATTGTTTTTCCCGAGTTCCGTGAATTTTTCAATCATCCAAGAATAAAGATTCTGGATAAATGGAAGTTGATAATCTTGCATAAATTTCAAGAACGCAGCTGGACGGTTTCTATAAGTTCTTCCCGGATAGCCAAGAATGAAAACAAAATCGTTCTCTTTTACGCCGTGCGGATTTATCCGTAAAAACTTTTGCGGAGTGTAAGGAATATTATCTTTTGAATATTCGGCGGAGGAACCGTCCTGCGCAACATAAGCGCGCATAAAGGCAAAATCGCCGGAATGACGCGGCCAAATCCAATTGTCAGTTTCGCCGCCATATTCACCGATTGCGCGCGGCGGAGCAAAAACAAGCCGCACATCTTTAATCACTTTGTATCTGAACAACACATAAGTCTTTCCCTTAAACATTTCCGAAACTTCCGCGACAATTGAATTTTCTTCGTCGCTTGCTTCGTCGGCAAGTTTCCGCATAATTTTTTTCAACGCTTTCGTTCTTTCCGAATAATCTTCAATTCCTTCCAACGCGCTTAAAACTTTATCCGAAACGTCTTCGTAAGATTCCGTAATTCTGCACGTATAATTTTTCGCGGGATATTCTTCTTCCTGCGTTTCTGCGTAAAAGCCGTCGCGCAAATAATTATGCTCCAAACTGCTTGCTTCTTTTATCGCCGCAAAAGCGCAGTGGTGATTTGTTAAAATCAATCCGTTTGGCGAAACAAAAGAGCCGGTGCAGCCGTTTACTTTTACGAGTGCGTCGATTAAACTTACGCCGTTTGGATTGTAAATTTCGCTTTCGGGAATTTGAAATCCGATTTTAGTTAGATTCAATTTTTTCAATTCGCTTAAAGGATACATTCCTTCTTCGGCAAGCATAAAGCGCACGCCGAAAAACAAGAAGATAAAAATTGTAATTGCGGTTAATCTTTTCATTTTGCCTTCCTTTCTTTAATCCAAATCGATTTCTTCTTCGGCGTAGGAAGTAGAAGTTTCGAAAATTTTTACTTTAAGTTTTTGTATTTTTTTCGGCAAACCTTTCGCCAAAATTTTATCGATAAAATAGCGACAAAGATTTTCCGCCGTCGTTTCGAAATCGACCACGACAATTTTTGTTTTGAGTTCTTTTGCCGCTTCCAACAATTTTTCGTCTTTCGAATTGATTATAAAACAGTGGTCAAGTTCATCCACAAAAGGTTGAACCGTTTGTTTCAAATCGTAATAATCCATTACCATTCCGTTCAGTAGTTCGTCGCTTGTTACCTCGACTTGCATCCGGTAGGAATGTCCGTGCAAGTTTTTGCATTGTCCAGCGTGACACAACAAGCGGTGTCCCATTTCCCATCTGAATTCTTTTGCAATTCTCATCATACGCCTCTTCTATCGTGTTCCCAAATATATTTGTGCAT
>WGAL01000376.1 GCA_015494845.1 Melioribacteraceae bacterium | reverse complement strand
AGCGTTTTTGCGCAAACGCCGGTTGATAATTTTTCGCTTGCGGGAATTAAGAAACTCAACATCTCGCAAAAACAACTTTATTACAATATTAAAGGCGAATTTCCTACATACTGGAAAATATTCGACGGCGGAAACCAAACAATGATTGATTTGCCGGAAACAAATGTAATCACCGAAGCTTATTTGAACGGATACGCACAGTACGGAATTTCATCGTTTATTAATATTTATTTAAACATTCCTTTTATGTGGCTTACGCACTATTCTCCGGCAATTAATAAAAAGAACAGAGGTTTCGGAGATATTGAACTCGGCGGAGTCGTTCAAGTATTGGGTAAAAATTTAAACGAAACTACGCTAAATCTTCAACTTTCCGTAATTACGCCGACCGGCGAAAATCAAAATCTCACGCCGAGTGAAATTCCGCTTGGAATCGGCGCTTGGCAAATTGTCGCCGCGGCTCAAGGTTCTTTCCCGTTTAATTCGTTCAATTTGAATTATTATTTAAGTTACAATTTCCGCACAGAAAATAATTCAAATGTGGAACTTGGCGACGGAATAACCGGAATTTTATCCGCCGAGAAAAATTTGGTTTCAAGTTGGGGGAAATTCGCATTCGAGGGCGGCATCGGTTTGGCTAATTATTTTGAAAATTCGGTAAACGGAAACAATGTGGCGGGAAGCTCGGAATTTTCCGCGCGCGTTTTTGTTGGCGCCGGATTTTACTACACGGATGGACTGAGATTCGATTTGACGGTTCCGTTTACAATTTACAAATACGACGCTTGGCTGACCGATTACAGCGTAATTCTAAAAGTTGAACATTCTTTCGATTTTAATAATTAAGGAGGTAACGAGTGAACGCCGTTAAACTTACCGCTAAAATTTTAATTGCTTTAATAGTTGTATCGCTTGTCGCTTGTTCGGAACAAGAAGAAAAAACGATAAGGGATTTTTACGGTTACATCGAATCGACGCAAATTAATGTAACGACAAGAATACCTGGAAAAATCACCGATATTTATGTTGACGAAGGCGATTATGTAAAAGAAGGCGATACCGTTGCGCAATTGGATACAAAGGAACTTGAAGCGCACAGACAAGCCTTGCTTGCGCGATTAAAAAACATAAAAATCAACAGAAAAAGAGTTCTCAATCTTTACAACGCCGGTGCAGTTCCGAAACAGAAAGTCGATGAAATTGAAACAAACTACGAAATAGTCAAGGACAATTTAATTGCGCTTGAATCTAAATTGCACGATATGACAATTCGCACGCCGATTGACGGAGTTGTGAATGTCCGCGTTCTTGAAGTCGGACAAATGATGCCACCCGGGATGCCGGTTGTAATTGTTACGGATACTTCGGCAACTTACGCAAGATTCAGCATTCCCGAATCGTACTTAAATCAAGTAGAATTGGGAAAAGAAGTTAATCTGAAAACTGTTAACGGCAACGACGAAATAAAAGCAAAAGTAATACAAATTGTGCCGGTTGCGGATTTCGCAACGCACACGCCAACAACCGCAAGCGACGAGCGAGATGTAAGGTCTTTTACCGTTAAGATGAAAATTGAAAACGACGGTAAAAATTTGAAACCGGGAATGTCGGTTTATTTAACCTTAAAAATTCCAAAACACGGGGAATCGAATAATGGCTAACAAGTTAAGTTCGTTTCAGTTTGCCGGATTTCTGTTATTAAGAACCGTGCTGATTACGCTCGCGCTGCTTTTATTTTTCAGTATGATGGCGGGAATGTATTACAAAAGCGAACCGCGCGGAGTTAGAGTTGCGATTTGCGATTTAGATCACTCGCCGCTAAGCCGTTCGGTAATTTACAGCATAAACGCTTCTGAAATGTACGAGATAAAAGAATCGGTTAACGATTATCAAGAAATCCAAGACCTTATTGACAAAGGCAAAATTGATTTGGGAATTGTTATTCCCGAAAACGCGTACAAAAATGTTTTGAATCATCGTCCGGTTCGCGTTTTGGCGGCGGTAAACGGAACCGCAAATCCGATTGTGCCGAAACTATCCGTCGGGACGCTGAAAAAAATTCTGATGACATTAAATATGCAATTAATGATGCATATGCCGATTGAAGATTTAGGTTCAATTCCAAATGTTCGCCATGCAAAAGAACCGCTGCTCGGCGTAAGTCAAAGAGTTTACTATTCTCCGGCGATGAATATGGAATCTTCAATGCTTCCGGCGTTTATGGGTTTGGCGATGCAAATCGTTTCGATGTTGATAATTTTACTTGCGCTCAAAACAAACCTCAAGCAAGTCAAGGGATTAATTCCACAAATAAAATACGCGCGCCAAATGCCGTTGAAAGCAATTTTGGCGCCGGCAATAATGTCGTGGATAATGGTAGGAACCGCAATATCGACCGCATTTTTCACTACGATGTACATTTTCGGCGTTCCGTTGCCGCAAAACATTTGGAACACGGTTCTGATAATTTTCCTTCTTGTTCTCGCAATGGAAAGCCTCTCGATTTTCTTAACGCTTAATATTAATAATGTAATAATCCTTACGGCTTTAATCACGCTGATTGTTCTGCCGGCATTTATGTATTCCGGCTTTTTAATTCCAGAAGAACAAATGGCATATTTCCCGCATTTGGTCGGTGGATTATTCCCGTTAAGATATTATTTACGCGCGCTATATCTTGTATTCAATCACCACATGCCGCTGAGCGTCGCCGCGGTTCACATTAATACGCTGCTCGAATTCATTGCGGCGTTCATTACGCTTGTAATCGTCTCGATTGCGATTGGAATTTTTGAAAGAAGAAGAATTCATTTGAGAGAAAAACTAAAGAAAATGGAAACCGAAGTTGTTGCGGAGGAAAACGCATGAAAAAAATAAATTTTTTGTTCGCCGGTATTTTTCTATTTCATTTGCTTTTTGTAAATATCAACGGACAAACCGAAACGCATAAACTTACGCTTGAAGACGCGATACAAATTGCGCTAAAAAATAATCCGGCGGATAAAATCGCTTTAAGCAAAGTAAAAGAAGCCGAAGGAAAAATAACGCAAGCAAATTCCCTGCTTGTTCCGCAAATAGATTTTCTCGGCAAATATTTTTACACAAACAATTTGCCTAACTTTTTCCCGCAACAGATGAAAAAAGTTCCGGTTATGACGCCTAACGGACAAGTTCCCGGACAATTCGTTCCGTTGCGTCCGCTTTCGCCCTTCCCTTCCAACAGTCGCGATGTTTTTATGTTCGATATGAATATGGTTTATCCGCTTTACACTTGGGGAAAAATCACAAGCGCGAACCAAAACGCGGAAACGCTGAAAAATTTATTCGAAACAAACAAAGAAGAAACGGACGCGCAAATTGTTTACAATGTTAAAAAAGCGTTTTACAATATTTTGTTTTTGAACCAAGTAATCGACTTGCACAAAAAAGTTATCGCCCAACTCGAAGAACATTTAAGATTAGCGAAAAAAGCCTACGAAGAAGGCGTTCGTTCGCAGTTTGAAGTAATCAGTTTTGAGGCGAAAATTAAAGAGTTCAAAACAAAACTCGTCGATTTGGAAGGCAAACGGCAAGTCGCTAAAACCGGACTTTCCAACTTGCTGAATTTACCGCCGCAAGATTCTGTTGATTGCATCGGCAATTTGAATATGTCCGAAGACGAAATAGCGAAAATTAGTTCCTTAACTCTCGATAAAATTTACAGCCAAAACAATAAAGTCCAAATGTTGAAGAAGAAAGAAAAATTAATGGACAATATGATTAAAATAAATTCCGCCGATAACAAGCCGGTGGTTTTTGCGTTCGCTAATTATCATGTTTATCACGGACGCGATTTTCCGCCGTACGACGACGCTTGGCGAAACGGCTGGGCTGCCGGTCTTGGCGTAAAGATGAAACTCTTCGACGGAAATATGACTTCGGGCAAAGTTCAAGAAGCAAAAGCGCAAATGGAAGGCGTAAAATATATGGAAGAAGGTTTGAAATTGAAGTTGAGATTTCAATACAAATCTTCGGTTGAAAAAATTCGCAGTTTGGAAGAGCAACTTAAAGCGGTTCAAAACACTTTGAAGGTTGCCGAAAAAGGTTACGAAATTGCTAAAATCAGTTACGAAAACGGCGTTATCACAAACGTTCAATTGGACGACGCGCAACTGAATGTTTTGCGTAATAAAACGCGTCTTTACCAAATCAATAAAGAGTTGCTGTTAGAAAAAGCAAACTTGGATTTAATTCTTGGAAAACTAAATTAGAGAGGAAGAAATGGACATCAACGAATTGTTAAAAGCAATGGAACAAGAACTCGGGCGCGAACCGGAAACTATGGTTCTGCTTTCCAAACTCGATTCAAAATCGGTTCTGGAACATGTTACAAATAAAAAATTCGCAATGGATGGCGAACACATTCCGCCTAAATACAAACTGTTGATGAGCATTGCAATTTCTGCGGCGCTCGGAGCAGAAGGTTGCATGGAAACTTACACGAGAGTAGCTAAAAACAAAGGCGTTACAGCCGACGAAATTCGCGAAACAATAATGCTTACAAGATTT
>WGAL01000375.1 GCA_015494845.1 Melioribacteraceae bacterium | reverse complement strand
TCGTAAATTGTTTTTAATACTTCAATAACGTCCTGTTTGATTTTTTCTTTATCGACCATATTATTTCAATATTTTTATTGCGTGATTTAATTTATCGAAAAAATATTCGAGTTCTTCAATCGTGTTGTAAAAAGCGAGGGAAGCGCGAGCAGTTCCGGTTAAACCAAAATGTTTCATAATCGGCTGCGCGCAATGATGTCCGGTTCTAATGGCAATACCGCTTGCGTCGAGCAAAGTGCCTACATCGTAATGATGAACGCCTTCGATAGCGAACGAAAAAACGGGAACACGGTTTTCGGATTTTCCCAAAAGCGTTAAACCTTCGATTGCGGAAAATTTCTCAATTGCAAATTTTGTCAATTCATCTTCATAAGCGTTAATTTCGTTAATGTCGGACGAAGTAAAATATTCCAACGCAGTAGCCAAGCCGAGCGCGCCCGCAATGTTTGGTGTTCCCGCTTCGAATTTATACGGCAGTTCGTTAAAAGTTGTTTCCTCGAAGGAAACTTGGTCAATCATTTCGCCGCCGCCTTGATACGGCGGAAGTTTTTCCATAATTTCTCTTTTCCCGTAAAGAACCCCGATTCCGGTCGGCGCGAAAATTTTGTGTCCCGAAAAAGCATAAAAATCAACGTCGAGTTCTTGCACATCGACGGAAACGTGCGCTACTGCTTGCGCGCCGTCGATTAAAGTAAGCAAGCCCGCGTTCTTCGCCTTGTCAATCAAAGGCTTAATGTCGTTAACAACCCCCAACACATTTGAAATATGTGTCGCGGCGAGTAGCTTTGTGCGTCCAGTTATTAATTCCGGTAATTTTTCGATTTGCAAATTGCCGCCATCATCAACCGGCAATGCTTTGATTTTTAGTTTTTTACCGCAAATTTGCCAAGGAACAATATTGGCGTGATGTTCAGCTTCTGTAACAATAATTTCATCGCCGTCGTCAAGCAATCCGGCTTTACACAAAGAGGACGCAACGAGATTAATCGATTCCGTCGTCCCCTTTGTGAAAATGATATCCGATGAATTTTTTGCATTCAAAAATTTTCTTACGGTCTCGCGCGCTTTTTCGAATTCGTCGGTCGCCAATGCGCTAAGTTTGTGAACGCCTCGATGCACGTTTGCATTTTCGGTTTCGTAATATTTTTTTATTCTTTCAATTACGGAACTCGGCTTTTGCGTTGTTGCGCCGTTATCGAAATAGACGAGCGGTTTGCCGTTAATTTCGCGGCTTAAAATTGGAAAGTCATTCCGTATTTCGTTTGCGTTAAACATTTTTTTCAAGTGCCTTAAATATTTTTGTATTTACAAAATCATTTAATTTCTCAATTTTGATTTTATCGAGCACGTCCGCGGCAAATGCTTTGATTAACATCGTTTGCGCTTTGTCTTGTGGGATGCCGCGTGAAATAATATAGAACATCATTTCCTTATCCAATTGCCCGACAGTTGCGCCGTGCGTACAAACGACGTCGTCGGCGTAAATTTCGAGTTGCGGTTTTGTGTCGATGCGCGCGTTATCGGAAAGCAAAATTGTTTTGTTCGATTGATAAGCGTTCGTTTTTTGCGCATCTTTTTCTACGAAAATTTTCCCGCTGAAAACCGCTTTCGAGTTTCCGTCCAAAATTCCTTTGTAAATTTCGTCGCTGAAGCAATTCGGCTTGTTGTGATTAATAAAAGTGTGATTGTCGATTAATCGTTCTTCTTTGCCAATGTAGAACCCATAAAAACGGCACTCGATATTTTCGCCGTTTAATTCCGCGCTTAAATCGTTGCGAATAAACTTGCCTTCCAAATCGAATGTGTAATGCGCGAAGTTTGAACTTTCTGCAAGCGCATTCGAAGTAGAACCGAGATGAAAAGCGGTCTCGCTTTCGGTTTCAAATTCATAGAGTTGAAGGCTTGCGTTTTCGCCCGCAAAAACCTCGGTTTTGTAATTAAGAAAATATTCGCCATTACCGGCGTAAGTGAAAATTATTTTCGCTTCGGAATTTTTACCCGCAACAATCAAATTGCGCGGCGAAATCATTAACGGTTTTTCGTTGCCGGATAAAAACAAAACTTGCACCGGCTTCTCGAGAATTACGCCGTCGGGAATGTAAACAAACGCGCCGTCGCTGCCGAACAAATTGTTTAGCAAATCAAACGCCGATTTATCTTTTGCCGATTTGCCAAAATATTCTTCAACAACTTCGGTGTGATTTTCTCTCGCATTTTTCAACCCGGAAATAATCGCGCCGTTGGGAAGTCCGCTTGTATTCGAGAGTTCCGCGTTTGCATAACCGTTTTCTATTACGAGCAAATAGTAATCTTCGCCGAACAAATTTTCTTCCTTTACCGATTGAAAATCGCCGCCGAATTTTTCTTTTCCGGTAGAATGCGTAAAATCTTTTTTCAATAACGGACTAACATTTGTAAAGCGCCATTCTTCGTCTTTCAACGTCGGAAATCTCTTTGCGAGAAAATCCTCAAG
>WGAL01000374.1 GCA_015494845.1 Melioribacteraceae bacterium | reverse complement strand
GGAATAGCGTCCCGGTTTCTGCTTTGTGTTTACAAGCGTCGCGACCTCCCGTCCAAGCGCGTCGTAAACTTTCAGTTGTACTAACAATCCGGCGGATTGCCGCGTCGTCGCTTCGCTCCTCCTCGCAATGACGTAAATGATGTTAGTTACAGGATTGAACGGGTTCGGGTAATTTTGCGAAAGTTCAAACGTAATAGGTTTTTCGGTTACGTTATCTTCAACGTCATCTGGCGCGTTTTCCAACGCGTCTTGAACGGCGTAATAAGCCGGTTTAGCCGAGCCGTCGCATCTGAACAAAACGGGAGTTTTGCTTGCCGCTTGTCCGTCGCAATCGCGAATCATCCAAACGTCCCAAGTTACCAAACCGCCGGCTCTGTGCGCCAACGCGGTTTCAACAATCGCTTTAAACGTCGCTGCTTGTTTTTCCCAATTTCCGATATCGGCGCCTTGCAAGAAAACATTGTTTTCCGTTATATGGAATTCCAAATCGTTTTCATGCGCCCAATCAATTAGGTTGCCAAGTGCGACCAAATTATTTACGCCGCTGTCGTTAGACTCAAATTCCCAACCGGCTTTAACGTGTCCTTGAAAACCGATTCCGTCAATGCGCAAACCTTGGTCGCGCAAGTATCCCACAAGAGCTTTCACTTTATCCCAAGCGGCGTCATTCATAGAGCCGTGTTGATTAATAATTTGTTTAATATTCGGCGCGTATTGATTTGCGAGTTCAAACGCTCTTTTTATGTAAAGCGGTGGACGCAACGCAACGGTTGTATCAAAACCGATAATAGTCCAAGGATTTTCCCAACTGTCAGTGCCAGGTTTCGGTCCGAACCATTCGCCCGTGTTTGCATCAATAGTTTCATTTACGACATCCATCCATTTTATAACGTCGTTGTCGTCGTTAAAATGCTGGCACAACGCCGTAACGTATTCCTCAAGATTTTGCAATAATTCTTCCGGCGTTCTGTCGTCTTCCCTCGCCCATTGAGAACACTGCGGTCCAATCGGGGAGTGCATTCGCATTACCATATTATGTTCTCTTGCGCGCGGTAGCCAATCTTCCGCATTTTGCCAACGATATACGCCTGGTTCCGGATGAATATAGGTTTGCTTAAAATCGTTCGCAGGCGTTACATAATCAAACTCACGATACAAAATTTCTTCGGAAGGCGAATTCCAATACTCCGATTGCATTGCGCCGCCTACGTAAAAATTATCATAGGTAAAATCTGCAACTATTTCACGCAAACGTCTTCCTTCAGGAATTGGAACCGTATCCGGCTGACTTGTAGTAAAAACGACATCGTCGAAAATGTATGTGCCGACTTTTTTTCCGCAGGACAACCTCACCCAAATTGTATCTCTGTAATTTTCATCAGGATTAACAACAAAAGTAACTTCTTGGGGCGCAGTAGTTAAGTAAACCTCATCACCGCCATACCATTTCGTTGAACCGTCAGCCGATCTGCATTTAATTGATAGTTTAAACGGAAGATACATCTGAACTTTTGTTTTCGCATAAGCTTTCAATACAAGTTCGCCGTCAGGAATATTTGTTAGTGGCTCGCACATTAACGAAACTTTGGCGATATTTTCAGCATCAGGCGTAGTTACTTCCACGCCAGCGGAAATATTTCCGGAAATCGGCTCGTCTATTTCGTTATACAAATTGGCTTGCGTGCCGCCCCAAGCGTTAAGCCACCACCCGACATTAACGCTGTCCTCAAAGCCTGGGTTTTCCAACAAATTTGTTTGAGGAAAAAGGTTTATTACAAATAAGAGAAGAAAAAAAATTGTTTTCTTCATTTTATCCTCTTTATTTTTTTCTGTTCTTAAAATATTCGCGCATGTAATTCATTAAACGAGTTTGTATTTCGGCGTAGTCAGGTTCGTTGTAATGATTAACGGTTTCAAGTGGATCTTTTATGTAGTCGTAAAGTTCATATGCCACAACTTCCTTTTCATCAAACGGCGCGCCTTCGCGTACTTTTTGCGGAACCCAAACCGTTAGCCGGTAATGGTCATCGCGAAATGTGTAGCCTTCCAACGCTTGTTTTCCGTTATGTCTTTGAAATTGTGAAACCGCATAATCTTTTAGTTTCATTTGCGGATTTTTCATTACAGCCACAAGACTCTTACCGTCCAAACCTTTTGGAATATCCAAACCGGTTAATTCGCACAAAGTCGGAAATATATCGACAAATTCGGTCGGGTGTGAATATTTTTGTCCGCCTTTGAAACCAGGCGCGACAAAAATAAGCGGCGCGCGAGTTGCTTGCTCGAAATTCGTATGCTTACACCACATCATATGATCGCCGAGATGCCAGCCGTGATCGCCCCAAAGTACGATTACGGTATTTTCGGTTAAACCGAGTTCATCCAATTTTTTCAACAATTTCCCTATTTGATCGTCCGTGTGGGAAATACAAGCGTAATAACCGTGAACAAGTTCTTTCTGCAAATCTATCGGCAAAGGATCGTTTTTGGGAATATCGTCGTAACCGCTACGCAATTCCCAACTCGGTTGAAAAGCAAATTCCGGCGCATTTTTAGCGTGTTTCTGGAATTTTGCCAACGGAACTTTGTCTCTATCATATCTATCCCAACATTTTTTAGGCGCAACAAAAGGCAAATGCGGTTTTTTAAATCCTACGGCAAGAAAAAATGGTTTGTCGCTTTTCGCCATTTTTTCAAGTAATTCAACGCTTTGATTCAATATTTCGCCGTCGATAAATTTATCGTCCGGCAAATCAACATTTTGCGTCGGAACTCTTTTCTTTGAATTTATCCATCTTTTATTTTGAGGATACTCATATTTATAAGTCCACGAGACCTCATCGTGCAATTTATCTACGGAACGCTGGTCAAATATTTTACCGCGCGCGGCAGTAATGTAACCGTGTTGCTTAAAATACTGCGGCAAAGTTACAACGTCCGGATTTTTATCTCTGATTAAAGTATGCAAATCCCAAATTTTAGTTCTATCCGGACGCCAGCCTGTCAGCAAGCTTGCGCGAGATGGTCCGCACACAGCTTGCTGACATTGATTATCGGTAAAAATTGTTCCGCGCTCCGCAAGTTTATCCATATTAGGGGATTTCACAACCGTATCGCCGTAACAACCGAGATTAGGCTTCAAATCATCCACGGCAATAAAAAGAACATTCAACTTTTGCGTCTTTTTATCTTTACCTTTACAACCGGCAAAAACAATAACTATAACAAATACAATTAACAATAATGAAATAAATTTCTTCATTTGTTTTCCTATTTATTTTAATAAGAGCATTTTTCTTGATAACTCCAAGTTACCGTAAGACAAACGATAGAAATACAAACCGCTCGGTAAATTACCAGCATTAAATTGAACGGAATAATTACCTGGAGTTTGTTCCTTGTTTACAAGCGTTGCAACTTTACGTCCAAGCGCGTCGTAAACAATTGGTTCTACATTTGCCGCGTTGCTTCCTGCTATGCTTGGAAGAACGTAACTAATTGTCGTCGTCGGATTGAACGGGTTCGGATAATTTTGTTTTAATTCAAATGTCATGGAATTTTCTATCGTAACCTCTATTTCATTCGAATACTTGTAACTTCCGTCCAAATCGATTTGTTTTAATCTGTAAGAAAAATTACCTGCTTTACCGACATTATCCGTAAACGAATATTCTCTCGGCGAATTGCTATTGCCCGCGCCTTCTACAAAACCGATTTTTTGCCAATCATTATTTACGTTTCTACGTTCTATTTCGAATCCGGAATTATTTATTTCCGTTGCTGTTTGCCAATTCAATTCAACGATTGAACCGGAAACGCTTGCAGTAAAAGACGTTAATTCGACCGGAAGCGGCAAATTTGAAACCGAAACATAATTCGAAGAAGTAATTGCTCTGTTTCCGTCGCTCGGGCGACCGTTATGATGAGTAAAAGTAAAATTACTTGCCGAACTTAACGGAGGCAATTCCGTGTTATCGTCAAAATGATACAACAAAACAGTATTTGCATCATCCGAAAACGGAGGATCTGTCGTTGAAACAGTATAATCGTTCCAACCGTGCCTGTTTGTATTCGAAATTCTTAATTCGTCAATTCTTCCTTCAAACGGATTATATGAATTTGATCCGGCAAAGAAATGTAACGGTTGGTCAGAAGCAGGTAATTGAAATTTCGAATTCCCTATTGCCTTAACTCTTGTTCCGTCAACATGAATTAACAAACGTGGCACTGACTCATCATAAGTAAATGATACAAAATGCCACTCATTACAACTTATGTCCGGTGTTGCCACATAAGAATTTTCCGCTCCAGAACCATTATCCTTATAGGTATGGAGTTTCAGTTGATAATGCGTATTATCGGAACCATCTCCTTCGTTTATTTCCCAATAATAGCCGGTTGTTCCGTCCGCACCGCGTTGCATCAATTTATCGGAACCTGAGGGACGCGAAGAATCAACATATACCCAAAATTCAATCGTATAAGAGGATGTTAGGTCCAAATCGTTGGATGCGTTGTCGTCAATATAAAACATTACATTACTACTTTGGACATCCATAACATAAGTATTTTGTGCCCAAAGTGAATTCATTAGAAATACCACAATAAATAATATAGCCAACCTCATAGCTACCTCCTTTTTGTTAATAAATAATTTGTTTTTGCTATTTCTCTTTATTTTCCTTTTTTATTTTTATTGCAATAAACAATCGCATAAAATGTTACAATTACTCGTTTATTAAAACCTTAATGTAATTTTCTTAATCTTTTTTTCAATCTGTTATTAAAATCAAAAACATGCCGCCGCACGCGACGACGGCATATTTTACACATAAGGAGGAAGACATTTATTTAAAATATTTTCACAGTGGGAAACCATAAGGCAATTCTTTAATATATTTTCTTAATTCGTTCTTCATATCTTCCAATACGTCTTTGTACTTCGGATTCTTTGCTAAATTGTGCAATTCGCCTGGATCGGTTTTCAGATTGTATAATTGATCAGGATCGTAATAACCAGGCAATTTTCCGGTAGATGTTAATTCCGCATTATTTCCGCCAGGAATTAAGGAAATATGGCTAAACGGTTTTGTCGGGTCACCTTCCGGATTTGCAAGAATTTGATGTCTCTTTCTTCTTCGAGCGTTTATGCTATCAACTATTTGTTTACGCTTTTCCATCGACCATTTCAATGCATATTCAGGATAACGCAAGGCTAAATATTTGTAATCGCCTTTAATTAATGCGCGCGTATAACCCAATTCGAAATACATTGTTTTATGAACTTCGCTCGTATCCCCTTCGAGAACGCTCTTGAAACTTGTGCCGTCAAAACCGTATTTGGTATAATCAATTCCTGCGAGGTCTAACATTGTCGGCGCAAAATCGATATTCATTACACGGGTTTTGGCAATGTGACCGGCTTTCAATCCGCCTTTCTTCCAAACGAGACAAGGGTCGTGAATTCCGCCTTGATACAAAGTTCCTTTCGCTTCTTGTCCGTGGTCGCTTAAGAAAAAGATGTACGTATTATCGAGAAATCCGTTTTTCTCCAGCGCGTCCACCAAAGCGCCGATTCCGTCGTCCAACCAAAGGACGTTGTATGAGTTATTTCCGTGAATTCCTGCTTTATCGACTCTTTCTTTAATTGTATGACGCGGCGGCTGAACATGCAAAGTATCGTCAAGAAATCCGTCAGCAGTTGCAAGCGGATTTGCGTTCCATGAGCGTTTATCCTCCGTAGGCCAATGCACCAAAGTTGTCGCAAAATAGAGGAAAAACGGCTTGTCTTTATCTTGGCTTTCGATAAAATCAATCGCGCCTTTCGTAATCCAATCTTGATTGTGAACCGACAACGCTTCAGGGCCTAACATTTCAGGATTTCTGTAATAAACGCTTTCAACGAAATCCCAACCCATTTTCTTAAAACCTTCTTGGACAAGTTTTTTATTTCTTGCAAGAATTTTTTTGATTTCCGGTTTCGTCGGGTCGGTATCAAAAGGCAACCAAGTCCAACCTTTAACTTTCATTACGTGATTTTTTCCGACAAAGCCGGTGCGATAACCGTTTCTCTGTAAAATTCTCGGCAAGGTGTTTTTATCGGTAGGAAGAATATCCGTATTCCATTGCACAACGCTTTGTTTGTTTTTTAACGCTTCTCTCTGAAACTCTTTGTTTTTAGCCCTGCTTGCAAATTTTCCGGTTAAACAATTAAACCGCGCAGGCGTACAAACCGGGGAAGCCACATAATGATTTACCAGAATCGTTCCTTCTTCCGCAAGCTTATCGATATGAGGCGTTAGATTTTTGCCTTTTCCTTCCGGCAAAAAGTTCATCTGATTCTTTTCCATATCATCGATAATTACGAAAACGAAATTCGGGCGTTTGTTTTGCGCTTGATTGCTCTTCGTCGAGCATCTTGTAAACGCCAACATCGCCAAAATTACGATAAAAAATGTTTTTACATATTTCATAATTTCACCAATTTTTTTTGAGTGATATCTTATTATTTCTTTGCATAAAATTTTCAATTGAAAACATGACAAATACCAACGGCGCGTTCCAATTTATTGCAACTTCGTTTGTGGAATAACTATTTTCATTATCCGCGTAGCATTTTGCCGGCAAAAGAGACGGATATTTATAGGCACCAATATCCGAAACGTCGTTCGGATTAGGCCCGCCGACAACAAAACCAGGCACAGGCTCTTTAACGCCGTCGGCGATGCTTATTCTGTGATGAATATTCATCGGGAATTTCGAACCGAAATCCGTAACGTAGCAAATGTTGACGGGATTTTTTCCCAAAATGTAATCCGCGTTTGAAATCGCCGCATCGAGATATTCCTTTTTGCCGTAAAGTTTATACGCATTCAACAAAATCAATGTCTCGTTAAGTAAATTTCCGTTGCTTCCCCACTTGAAAACATCAAGCGAAATTTTATAAGGGGAATTAAGATAGTTTTTGTAAATATTATTTACGGCGTTACGAAAAACTTTTTCCAAATTTTCATATCCTTCAAATGCGGCGTCACCTTGATTATTCAACGCCGTCAGAATTCCCAACATCGCAACGTGCGCCCAATAAAGCGAATCGGTTACCATTTCGCTTAAACGGTTCATATAACGCAAATAAGATTTGTCTTTTGTAGCGTGAAAAAGTTCAATTCCTGCCCAAAAGAAATTATCGAGCAAAAAATTATCAGCATATTCGCCGGTGTAAATATCTTGCGGATTATGAAAATGCACGTCAGGATTTTTAACTGCCCAATTCCAAGCGTTCTTTGCCATTAATAAACAACTGTCCGAAAGCAATTTAAGTTCAGGATTATTCTTCCTCAACGCGAGTGAGAAGTGTGCCAAAGTAGCTGAAAAATCAAGCGCGGCTGAAGTCGATTTCCCTACGACAAATCGCGGCGCGGTTATTTCGTCAGGCATTACGTAAGGTTGAAAATTAGCGTAAGTAAGTTTATGATAAACGCCGCCGTCGGCAGGGTCTTGCATTTTCATCATCCAACGGATATTCCACAAAATTTCGTCGAGTATATCCGGCGTATTATTCGAACTTTCCGGAATATTGATTTTAACGGACTTAAACGCTTCAGGAAAAGTTTCGTACAATAAAATCAATGTGTATGTCGTTATTGCCGAATTGACAATGTATTTATTGTAATCGCCGGCGTCGAACCAACCTTTCGGCGCGGAAATAACGCTTCCTGCTTTTCTGCCTTGCGACGCCGCACTTTTATGAACAATTACAGCCGTATCAGGGACGGCAAATTTTCGCGCCCATTTACCGGCGTATTTTTCCGGTAACGCGGCAGACGCTCTTTGATAATAAAACGCTTTCAACGCTGCTTTAGCGACGTTTTCGTAAACTTTATCTTTTATTTCAAAAGGAAATGATTCGACGTTGCCAACAATAATCTTATATTTGCCAGGTTCGGCAACTGCGCTAAAATCGGCGGTTCGCGCCATTTCGTCCGATGCATACCAATATTTCGGGGAAGAAAGTTTGCCTTTGAATACGCTTTTATTTTCGCTTATAGAGAAAACTGAAAATGAATCCGCATCGCACGTAACAATTGCGACTTTCTTCTCTTCGCTTCCAGGAAATACCCGATTTGATTGACGAAAACGCCTTGCGCTTGAATTACAAGCGTCGCTAAAAAGGACAATATTATCGCGAAGTTTTTCACTTAAATTTCAATTTCAACTTTGTTTGTCTTTTGAAATTCATCAACCGGAATTTTATTTCCTTTAATCAACTTGCCGTTTACAAACAGTTCGCCGACTCTTTCGCCTTTGCCGGAATTGCGAACGTTTATTACAAATTCGTTTCCTCTGAAAATTCTGCGCATTTCGAATTTATCCCAATGCGAAGGGATTACCGGGTCAAGCGTAAGCCCGTCGTATTCCGGACGAATTCCGAAAATATATTGCGTCGCCGCAACGTAAGCCCACGACGCCGTTCCTGTAAGCCAAGGCAAGCGGGATTTTCCGTATTGCTTGCTGAATTTGCTCATCGTGGATTGACAATAAACGTACGGCTCAATCTCGCGCAAATCCGCGCTGTTGTTGTAATGCGCCGGCAAATACGCTTTGTAATACTCGTACGCGCGATTGTTATTTCCCAACAAAGTTTCTGCAATCACCGCCCAGCCGAGCGTGTGATTAAAAATCGCGCCGTTTTCTTTCATTCCGTCGTTAAAAAGAACCGCTTTAATTACGTTGTGGTCGGCGTTGCGATACGGCGGACTAAGCAACGCAAGCCCGTAATCCGTCCAGAGATTTTCGTAAGCGGATTGCATCGCCGTTTTTGCGCGTTCTTGCAAGGCGTGTCCGGAAAACACAGCCCAACTTTGCGGATTAAGGAAAATTTTGCCTTCTTCGTTTTCTTGCGAACCGATTTTATGTCCGTTTTCGTCGAACGCGCGCAAATACCACGCGCCGTCCCAAGCGTATTTTTC
>WGAL01000373.1 GCA_015494845.1 Melioribacteraceae bacterium | reverse complement strand
GCTATTGAAAGCAAAATAAAAAACGCTATCGAAAAAATATAACCGCCAGGCATCTTGGAAAAGACAATCGGCAACGTTTGGAAAATCAATCCCGCTCCGGCGCTTGGGTTTTGTCCGTACGCGAAAACCGCCGTAAAAATAGCTAGTCCGGCAAACAGCGCAATTAAAGTATCGAGCGTAACAATTTCAATGCTTGCTGTCGTAATGTTATCGTCGTCGGAAAGATAACTTCCGTAAGTCATCATCGCGCCCATACCGAGACTTAAAGTGAAAAACGCTTGTCCCAACGCCAAAAGTATTGTCGAAGGCGTAACCGCGCTCCAATCAGGATGAATTAAAAACGAAATTCCTTTATCGGCTCCTTCGAGCGTAACTCCGCGAACAACGAGAATTAGCATAAGAATAAATAAAACAGGCATTAAAATTTTACTTCCTTTTTCAATTCCTTTTTGAACTCCGCCCAAAACGAAAAACATTGTCAACGCCATAAACAAAAAGAAATATCCTACAATCCATTCCACGTTTCCGATTAACGAATTGAAATATTTACCGGCGTCGTCCGGCGTTTTGAAATCGTAAAAAACGCCTTTAATCGCTTCTACAATGTAACCGAGCGACCATCCGGCAATTACGACGTAATAAGAAAGAATGAAGAAGCCGGCAAGCACGCCCATTGCGCCGACAGCCGTCCAAAATTTCGAGCCGTTTGAAAGTTGCTTAAAAGCGCCAACGGGATTTTTGTGCGCGGTTCTTCCTATTAAAATTTCAGCCATAAGAACCGGCAAACCGACAACTAAAATGCTTATTAAATAAATAAAGACAAAAGCGGCGCCGCCGTTTACGCCCGCGATGTAAGGAAATTTCCAAATGTTGCCCAAGCCAATTGCAGAACCGGCAGCAGCCAGAATAAAGCCGATTTTACTTCCCCACTGCTCGCGTTTTTTATTTTGCGCCATAGAGCCTCACAAGGATATTCAAAAATATTCGTGAATATAATAAAAATAATTGATTTGGAAGGAATGTTGTTAGTTTGCATTTACTTTAATTTCTCAAGAGCCGATTTTATTTGGCGTTCTTTTTCTCTCGATAAAATTGTCGTTGGTTTCGCGGCGCGCACATCGCAATTCTCAATAGGGCAACTTTCGCAAGTGTCGTTTACGATTTGGTCTTTTATTTTCGGGTCGTTCCAGAATTTTATTATTTCTTTAACTTTATCGTTTAACGGAAAACCGAGCGTTACGCTTGTGAGTTTGCCGCGCGACAATTTACTCGGCTTGGCAATTGTTATTGAAATAAACTTTTCGTTCGTTCCGTAAAATTGGGAACGCACGGCGTCAATTACCAACGCTTGCGAATTCGGATTTGCGCGCAATTTTTCTTTCGCTTTTTGCAACGCTCTGATTGAAATCCAACGCCGGCAATAGTGTTCGTTTGTTTGGTAACCGCCTGGGTAATGCGAAATATTTAATTTTACTTCTTTCGAGAGTTCGTAAATTTCGGTATTAACGTCGGCGTTGAACCGCATAAAGAACAAGCCGGGAAGTTCCATTAAATTTGTCGCAATGTTTGCAATACGCTGGAAAAACATTTCCGGCGAAACGTTGTATTCGCCAATTAATCTCGCAAGTTGTTTCTTATCGAATTTAGTATTTGAGAAAAAATCGCTTAAATCTTGCAGTAAATATTTTTTATTGATTGAAAGCGCGGTTGAAAAATACGACGCTTTGTAATTGTTCAAAAGCTCGTCGAAAGTTTCGAGATTTCTGTCCGAGTGAATGTAAGCGCGTTCCTTTACGTTGTTGATTACGTAATAAATTTCTTTTCCCAAAATAAATTTCTTTTGCGCTTCGGATAATTTCGGATTTAGGTAAAGTTTCGGCTTTTCATTTATTTTCAGAACCGCGCGCAACGAAGAAAGAATTTCATTCTCGCCAAGCTGTTTCGCGTCAATTTCGTAATTGTAATTTTCTTGAAGAAAATCTATAATCTTTTTGTAATCGACTGTTTTTGAATTTGTCGAACAAAACTCGTTTCTGAAATTTTCCGCTTGCGTTTCGATTTCTTCAAAATAGTTGTCGTTTAATTCTTTGTAGGTTCTTAACGCGGTTCTGCTGAAAATATTTTGCCGCAATTCGGAAGTTTTTGCCAAGTCGATTAAAGTTGCAATTAATGCGCTTAATTGCGTTGGCGCATCCGACATCAGCGTAATTATTCTTCGCACGTCCAAGCCGTAATGCTCGAGCGGAAGTTTTTCCAAAATCCCGGACGAAATTAATTCCGTAATCGGAGCAAGTTTGTTGGAGAGTTTCAGCGAAACAAGTCTATCGTACGAAACGCCAAGCGTGTTTGCAAGCGCGGCGATTTTATCGGATTTAGGAT
>WGAL01000372.1 GCA_015494845.1 Melioribacteraceae bacterium | reverse complement strand
TGCCAAAAAGTTACGGAAAAAGCGAGCAATAAAGACGCGGCGGCGGATTGGAAAAAGCGTTCTTTTTTGTCTGCGGTTGTTTTTTCGAGCAAGAAATAATTTATCTTAAAAATAAAGATTACGGCAAGCGCAGTGTATAAACGCGCAAGCAGATTTACGATTTGGATTTTCGGCGCGATGAAAAAAAGAATTTTCGAGAGCAGAAAACCAAGCATTGTGAAAAGCGGATAGCCGGTGGGATGAGCCACGCCGGGCAACAGTTGCACGGTTGCGAGTTCGCCGGCGTCGATTTGCACAACCGAAGGCGCGGCTGTAATTTGGTAAACAATCAGAACCGCAAACAGCAACGAAAGAAGACGGTAACGGTAAATTAAATTAATCGCTTTATCCATAAACTCCCGAAAACATTTTAACAGTTTGAGATTTTAATTTGCTTAAATTCTCATAAATATTCGATATTTCCAAACGCTCGGCAACGTGATTAAGAAGTTCTTTTTTCTCATCGTCGCTTGGCAACACGGTTCGCGAAGTGTTGAAAGTAGCTTGCAAAAGCAAAATCATTGTCCGGTATTTTTCTGCGATTTCATTTGCGGTCGTATTTATTTCGCTTTTGCCGTAAAGAAAATTTCTGATTTCATTCTTGTTTTTCGAAAGCAAGATTTGCGGAAGCGCAATAAAATCAAGGGTTGTAAGCGCGCCGTGCGAGAATTTCAAATCGAATTTTCCTTTTTGAACGCTTTTGTGCGAAATCAATTTGCGGTATGTTGTTAGCAATTCGCTTAGAAAAACATCTTTTTTGATTTCAGAAATTTTGTTCAAGTAGATTTCAACGAATTTTTCGTAATGTTTAAAATTCCCTGCGACAAACCGTGCCTTTGCCAAAGCGAGCAATTCCCACGCCGAAATCCGTTTGTTAAAATAATTTTTAATTCCTTCCAAATCCCAAACTATTTGGGAACTCTCGCCTTCGGGGCGCAAACGGAAATCAATCGAAACGCCGCTGTCACTTTGTTTGATTTCCGAAATAAATTTTTCGGCTTGTTTTTGAATTGCAAGCGAAGCGCCGGAATTGGCGGAAAAAATAATCAAATCCAAGTCGGACGAAAAATTCATTGTCTTTGCGCCGAGCGAACCAAGCGCAATGACGAAAATTTTGTCGCCGAAAAATTTATGGCTTAAACCGGAAATTAAGCGCAAGTATGTTTCGGAAATAAAACGGCTTGTTTCTTCCGCGTCGTAAACAGTTGAGAGAAATCGCACAAGCGCAAATAATTTGTTTTTGGGAATATTGTTTTCGCTTTGATAATTCGGACGAAAAGCGACGCGCGAAGTTAATGCGTCAATAAAGATAGGGCGTTCGAGAATTCCGGAAACAAATTTTTCGGAACTCTCGCAGAAAAACAAAATTGTATCGAGAAATTTTTTCTCTTTCATTTCGTTTAACAAAACGGAAGGCATTTTGGAAGCGTAAAGAATTTTCGCGAAATTTTCCAGCGCGCGGTCGGGATAGCGCAAGCGCTTTAACGCGTCTTTGAAAGCCGGTTCAATTTCGCTTGCTTTTGAGAGCGTGATTTTATCGAATTCTTTTGCGCCGCTTAAATTTTCGCCTTTGAAAATATAGCGCAAATTTTTCCGCGCTTTTTTCATATCGAGAAAATTTATCGCCTCAAAATCATCTTTCATTTTTTCATCGGCGAGTACAATCGAATCGAAAATTTTTCTAACCGATTTTCGTCTTGCGTTTAAGTTTTTGCGGAAATTTTCTTCGGAATTAAATCCGAGAAACCGGTAAAGTTTTTCAAGCGTTTCGCCGCCCTCCGGTATCGTGTGCGTTTGCAGATTGTCGGTTAGTTGTAGGTGATGCTCGATTTTCCGGTAATATTTGTAATTGCCGGATAAAATTTCTGCTTCTTCTTCGGTAAGCAAATTACGCGCTTTAAGTTTTTCAATTGCCGCCAAAGTGTTCGGTTCGCGCAACTCGGGAAAGCGTTTCCCGTTTAATATTTGCAACGCCTGAACGCTAAACTCAATGTCGCGTATTCCGCCGGAAAATCTTTTTACATCGCAATTACCGCGCGCGTTTTTTTCTATTTCGGATTTCATTTTGGCGACGCTTTGCAAATGTCCTCGCGGCAACGAAGACGGAAAAACAAAAGGCAACAAGCCGGAATAAAATTTATCGTAAGTCGCTTTGTCGCCGCTTAAAAACGAGAGTTTGAGCAACATTTGTCTTTCCCAACTTTCGCCGCGCGTTTCGTAGTAGTGCAAATAATCCTTGTAACTTTTTGCCAAAAGCGAATATTTGCCGTCCGGTCGCAAACGAAAATCCACGCGGTAAAGGAAGCCGTCGATTGTTTGTTTGTTCGCTTCCTTTGCGAAAAGCGTAATCGCTTCGTTCAGAATCTCGAATGTGTAAAGCCCGCTTTCTTTTAACTTACGATTTTTGTCGAAGAAAAAAATCAAATCGATATCCGAACTGTAATTCAATTCGTTTCCGCCCAATTTTCCGAGCGACGCGATTACGTAATTGATTTTCGCGTTGATTTTCTTGCGG
>WGAL01000371.1 GCA_015494845.1 Melioribacteraceae bacterium | reverse complement strand
GTAAAATACGCCGAAACTTTCCGGTTCGAGAAAAATTATGCCGACGCACCGCAAAATTTGCCCGCGCGAACAATCGGTTTGCAAGTGGAATATTCAATGAAGTAAAGCAAAATAAATGTCTTGAACCAAGATTAAGATGATTATATGATTAGCATGATTGAAAGGTAAAAAAGGCAAAAAAAACCAAAAGACGATTTCCAAAATCATGGAAATCAGAGAATCACGAAAATCATGGTTCAAGACAATTACGGTTTAACAACTTAGCGTACGGCACGATAGATTACTTCGCTTCGCTCGTAATGACGTGTGTTTTTTATTCTTTTATTCCAAGAATAAGATCCGCCGCGGCGAAACTTTACTTCGCTTGTTATTGCGTTTGTAATTGTAATTTATGCGTAGAGACGCAATTAATTGCGTCTCTACTGCGTTGTTTTACAACTAATTCAAAAAACTTTTACTTGTAAAGAAGGAAATATTTTTTTAATTTAGTAATTGCCACTGCGACGCGGTGGCATTTTTTATTTATTTTTTCAATAAACTAAATGTAAGGTGAAAACGTGGCAGGATACGTTTACGTAAGTCGCGAAAGGTTAAACGAACTTGAAGCTGAATTAAGAGAGCTGAAAACAAACGGCAGAAAGAAAATGGCGGAACGCATCGCTGAGGCGCGCGCTCACGGCGATTTGTCGGAAAACGCGGAATACGACGCCGCGAAGGAAGAACAAGGTTTGCTCGAACTTAAAATAAGCAAGTTGGAAGAAATTCTTTCGCGCGTGAGAGTCGTCGATCCGAACTCGATGCCGAACGACGAAGTTCATGTTTTGGCAAAAGTCAAGGTTAAGAATTTAAAGAACAATAAAGAATATATTTACACAATGGTATCGCCGGAAGAAGCCGACATTAAGCAAGGCAAAATTGCGATAACTTCGCCGGTGGGCGCGGCTCTTATGGGACGCAAAGTCGGCGAAACCGTAAACGTGAAAGCGCCGGCGGGAATAATTCAATTTGAAATTCTCGGTATCGAGTAAATGTCGAAAAACCGATTGAAAAAAATCGAACAGAAAGTAATTTCCTTTTCATCTCAAAATAATCTGATTTCGAAAAACGATAAAATTCTTGTTGCGTTTAGCGGCGGAGCGGATTCCGCCTTTGTTCTTTCGGTGTTGAAAAAATACAAAGCGAAGTTCGGAATTGAATTGGCGGCGGCGCACGTTAATCACGGATTGCGCGGAAAGGACGCCGACTCAGACGAAAAATTTTGCGCGGATTTTGCCGCAAAACTCGGCGTTGAGTTTCATCCGGCGAAAGTTCAAGTAAAAAGATTTGCGGCGGCGAAAAAACTTTCGTTGGAAGAAGCGGCGAGAATCAAGCGTTACGAAGCGCTGCGGAAAATCGCGAAAAAAAACGGCGCAAATAAAATTGCGACGGCGCATAACTTAAACGACAACGCGGAAACCGTTTTGCTGAATTTGCTCAAAGGCGGAAGTCCGCGCTCGGTTGCCGGAATTCCGCCGAAGCGCGAGGAAATTATTCGTCCCGCGCTTAACGTGAGCCGCAAGGAAATTGAATTTTGGCTTGCGGAAAACAAGATTAATTTTGTTACCGATAAAACGAATTTCGAAAACGAATTTTTACGCAACCGCTTGCGAAACTTGATTTTGCCGCAAATCAGAAAAGAAATCAATCCGAAAGCGGACGAAGCGGTTTTTAACTTTTCGCAAATTCTCGCTTCGCAAAACGAGTTTATCGATAAATTCGCAACGATGCGCGCCGGCGAACTTTTCCGCGAAAGCGCGGAAGGCGTTTCGCTCGATTTGTCGGGATTGAACGAACTCGACTTTTTGATTTTCGGCGAAATTATTTCGCGGGGTTTGCGGAAATTTTTTAATTACGGGATTTCGTTTGCCGACGTTGAAAAAATAAAATCGGTTCTTGAAAAACAAAAAGGAAAACGAATTTTACTCGGCGGCGGTTTAGTTGCGGTAAAAGAGCGCGGGCGTTTGGTTTTCTTTATTGAAGAACCGGAAAAGGAAACCCTTTTTGAATTTGAAAACGAAGCGGTAATCGAAACGGACGGCGCGGTAATTTCGGTTCTGAAAACAAAAAGAAAAAAGAAAAAATTAAATTGCGAACTGATTTCCGCCGATAATCTCGGGGAAAAATTTACGCTGCGCCGTTGGAAAAAAGGCGATAAATTTACGCCGCTCGGAATGAAACGCGGCAAGAAAATTTCGGATTTTTTGACCGATTTGAAAGTTCCGGCGAGCAAAAAGAAAAAAATTTTTGTTCTGGAAAATAACGGAAAAATAATTTGGGTTGTCGGGTTCAGAATTTCCGACGAAGTAAAATTAACCGATAAAACAAAAAAAAGAATGGAATTATGCGAGAACACAATGATTTAAATCCCGAGGTAATTCGTTCGGGTAGCGACGTTTTTAAAATATTTTTGCCGGAAGAGAAAATTCTCAACCGGGTAGCCGAAATAGGCGAGGAAATTTCCACCGAATACAAAGGCAAATTTCCGATTTTAATCGGCGTGCTGAACGGTTCGTTTATGTTTTTGGCGGACTTGATGAAAAATATTTCAATCAAATGCGAAATGGATTTCATCAAACTTTCGAGTTACGGCGACGAAAAAATTTCGAGCGGAAAAGTAAAATTGATTAAGGAACTAAACGCGGATATCGAAGACAGACACGTGATTATCGTCGAGGATATCGTCGATTCCGGACTTTCGATAAAATATATGCGCGAGTTGATTGAAAGTATGAAGCCGGCGAGTTTGAAAATTGCGTCGCTTTTGCTGAAACCGAATAGTCTGAAGTATGATGTTAAAATTGATTATATTGGGTTTGAAATTCCGGACGCATTTGTAGTCGGCTACGGCTTAGACTATGCGCAAAAATACAGAAACTTGCGCTCGATTTATGCTCTCTCGGAATAATTTTTTGTATTTACAAACAAAAAAAGAAAAAAGGTATGGCTTCACAAAATAAAAACGAAAACAAAAAACCGAAAATTACGCCTCCAGGTAAATCGCCTGACGATTTTGATTGGGGAAAGGTAATTAAAACCGTTTTCAGTTGGGGCGCGGTAATTATTGCGGCTGTAATTTTTATGCAATTGATGAGCAAAAATTCAGCTGGTTCAATTGATCTTCCGTTTAAAATGTATGAAAAATTCCTAAACGAAGGGAAAATTGCCAAAGCGCGTATTATTAAAACCGATGTAAACGATTACACATTCGAAGGAACGCTGAAGAAAGAAGAAAAAATCAGATTAAACGGCGTTTGGGTAAACGTGAAAAACTTCACGGTAACAATGATTGAACCGATAATTACCGAACAAGAAAAAATTTGGAAAGAAAAAGGACTCGATTACACATTCGAAAAAGATTCGAGCGAGTGGCTGAATATTTTGGTCGGACTTTTGCCGTGGGTTTTCATTATCGGTTTGTGGATAATGTTTATGCGCAGAATGCAAGGCGGCGCGTCCGGCGGCTCGAAAGGAATTTTTTCTTTCGGTAAAAGTCGCGCGCGAATGATTACCGACTCGCAAATTAAAGTTACTTTTGACGACGTAGCGGGCGCGGACGAAGCGAAACAAGAACTTGAAGAAATTATCGAATTTTTGAAAGAACCGAAAAAATTCCAAAAACTCGGCGGAAAAATTCCGCGCGGCGTTTTGCTTTTAGGCCCTCCTGGAACCGGAAAAACCTTGCTTGCAAGAGCGGTTGCCGGCGAAGCAGGCGTTCCGTTCTTTACTATTTCCGGCGCGGATTTCGTGGAAATGTTTGTCGGCGTCGGCGCAAGCCGCGTTCGCGATTTGTTTGAGCAAGGAAAGAAAAACGCGCCTTGTATTATTTTCATCGACGAAATCGACGCGGTTGGTCGCCAACGCGGAGCCGGAATAGGCGGCGGACACGACGAACGCGAACAAACTTTGAACGCGCTTTTGGTTGAAATGGACGGCTTTGAAGAAAACAGCAGCGTAATTGTAATTGCCGCAACAAACCGCCCGGATGTTCTCGACCCGGCGCTGTTGCGTCCCGGACGTTTTGACAGACAAGTAGTTGTTGACCGTCCCGATGTGAAAGGACGCGAGGGAATTCTTAAAGTTCACACGCGTAAAATTCCGTTGGATAAAGACGTCGATTTGAAAGTGCTTGCTAAAGCGACTCCAGGTTTGGCGGGCGCGGAACTCGCAAACTTGGTGAACGAAGCGGCGTTGCTTGCGGCGCGTAAAAATAAAAAGCGCGTTTCAATGGAAGATTTTGAAGAAGCGAAAGACAAAGTAATGATGGGAACCGAGCGCCGCAGCGTAATAATTTCCGAGGAGGAAAAACGCACGACGGCTTACCATGAAATGGGACACGCGCTCGTCGCGCTTAAAATTCCCGAAGCGGACCCGGTTCACAAAGTTACCATTATTCCGCGCGGACGCGCGCTCGGCGTTACCACTTATTTGCCGAACGACGAGAAACACACGTATTCGAAAGAATATCTCGAAGCGATGATTGCTTACGCGCTCGGCGGAAGAGCGGCGGAAAAACTCGTTTTCAATCAATACACAACCGGCGCGGGAAACGATATTGAAAAAGCGACTAAAATAGCGCGCAAAATGGTTTGCGAGTGGGGAATGAGCGAAAAACTCGGTCCGCTTACTTACGGGCAGAAAGAAGAAGAAATTTTCCTCGGACGCGAAATTACGCGCCATGTTGATTACAGCGAAAAAACCGCGCAGGAAATAGACGCCGAAGTACGCGCAATTGTAACGAAAGGGATGAATCGCGCCGAGAAAATTTTGCAAGAAAATATGGACTTGCTGCATAAACTATCAAAATATTTGCTTGAACGCGAAATACTCGACGCGGAAGAAATCAAAAAAGTGATGAACGGCGAAGAACTTCCTCCGGTTAAGAGAAACGATGAAAACGGCGAGAAAAAAACAAAAGCAAAGAAAGAAGAAAAACAGAGCGACAAAAAAGAGGAAGAAATTCCGGATTACGTAAAGAAAATGCTCGAAGAAAAGAAGAAAGTCGCAAAATCCTCAAAGGTTGAGGAAGAGGTAGTTGAGGAAGAGGTAAAGACTGAGGTAAAGGCGGAGGAAGAGGTTAAGGAAGAGGGAAAAAGCGAGAGCGAAGAAAAGAATGACGAAAATTGATAACGGAACGATAGATTTTAAAAGCGAACTTGCGCGGAAATCAATTCACCTTTCTTCGCTTTTAATTCCGATAATTTATTATTACATACCGTTGGAACTGGGATTAAAAATCCTGGTTCCGATTACGGTATTTTCGTTGATTGTCGATACCTTGAAATTGTTTTCCAAAAAATTCCGCCGTTTGTTTATCAAGATTTTCGGCTTTATGCTGCGCAAGCACGAACTCGACGAAAGCAAACACACGTTTACCGGCGCAACCTTTGTTTTGCTCTCGGCGGTTTTGTCCGCAATCCTCTTTCCCAAAGTAATTATGATTACGGCTTTTTCCATTTTGATTATCAGCGACACTGCCGCGGCGTTAATCGGGCGACGCTTTGGCAAGCATAAATTTTTAGCGAAAAGTCTGGAAGGCTCGCTTGCTTTTTTTATTAGCGCGGTAATTGTGGTTCTGGCAACGCCGAAAGTAACTTATTCTCTTGAAGAATATTTAATCGGGATTGCAGGCGCGGCCGTGGCGACGCTCGGCGAAAATCTTTCCTACGGCTGGGCGGACGATAATTTTGTAATTCCGCTTTCCGCAGGTTTTACGATGTGGGGACTTTATTCGCTCCTAATGCCTGGCGTTTCGCTTGTTTTGCCGAATGTACCGAAGTAGAATTTTCAACAGTTAAGCCTCAAAACTACCACTAATACATAAGTTTACTTTTTCAAACTTCTGCTTTCTTTGATGTAATCTACAATTTCATCTTTAGTTAAATTTAGTTTAACTCCTTTAACATTCAAAGGAGATTTGCTTTCAGTAATGGCTTTTATCTCAAAAGTTGAGCCATCTTTTCTTTTAATAATAACTTTTCCTTCACTTTTTGCTTTGTCTAATAACATAGCTAATTTTTGTCTTGCCTCGCTATATGTGTAAATATTCATATCAAACCTCAATCGTAATAATTTTATTTTGTTTTGCAATATCAATAAGTTTTTTATCTAAACTTATTAGTTTACTTTTATACTGTTTTGCCGCAACAATAAAATAAGCATCATAAGCATAAATATTATGTTTGTAAGCAAATT